>CAZGGB010000001.1:0-148792 GCA_964525115.1 uncultured Sangeribacter sp.
ATCTCTTTTTAAGAAATTTGGATATTTTTGTGTAAAATCGGCTGTCTCAGGTAGCTAAATGCCAATATGTTAATAAGATGACAAAAGCGACTGCAACGACATGTAGCAATAAGCAGATTACATCGCTGCTCACAAGCAAGCGACATTCTGCAGCTATGCCTAAATATGCCGATACGGTGTCCATTAGCCAAACCGACCTCAAAAACGAACAACATACAACTTAAAAAAACATATGAGACATCTTGCGACTCTTCTTTTCGCCTTTATGGTAGTGTTTTGCGCACGGGGTCAGGTAGCGATCAAGTCCAACCTGCTCTACGATGCCATGACCACCCCAAATCTTGGTATGGAGGTCAGTGTCGGCAAAAAGAATACTATCCAGCTTTTTTACGGCCTGAATCCATGGAAATTTGACTCGTCGAAAGGTGAGCGCAAGGCGACCCACTGGGTGGCGATGCCGGAATTCCGCTGGTGGACCTGCTCCAAGTTCAACGGGCACTTCCTCGGCGTGCACCTCATGGGGGGCCAGTTCAACGCCTCCAACGTCGACATCCCCGTCCCGGGACTCTTCTTCTCCGGCAACAATATCGCCAAGGACGTCCGCGACACGCGGTGCCAGGGTTATTATGCCGGCGGGGGCTTCACCTACGGCTACCAGTGGATCCTCGGGCGCCACTGGAACATAGAGGCTGAGATCGGCGTGGGCTACGACCACGTCTGGTATGACCGTTATCCCTGCTACCAGTGTGGCGCCAAGATAGCCACAGGCGAGACCAACTATGCCGGAGTCACTAAACTCGGCGTGAGCATACTATACATTTTCTAAAAGAGACCGCACTGCAATGAAAAGCATCATCAAGTCAACCGCCGCGATCGGGCTTCTCGCCAGCGGCCTCCTGACCGCCGGGGCGCAGACGGTCAAGACCGAGAATGTCGACATCCACATCAACGGGGACCTGCTCAGCATCAGCGCCGACCTCGTGCTCGACAGCCTGCGCCTGGGCAGCAACAAGCAGATCTTCATCACCCCCGTAGTCAGGACCGCCGAGGGTGAGACAAACGATGGCCAGGCTACCGACAAGGAGAAGATACTCCCCTCCGTCCTCGTCAACGGGCGCAACATGCACATCTCCTACGAGAGGGGAGTGCTCCGCAACTTCAAGGAGATCAAGGAGCACGACATCTGCCATGAAATCCAGCGCCACAACGGTACAAGGCAGAGTGTCGCCTACTCGATCCGCATCCCGTTTGAGACATGGATGCGCGGCAAGGACACCAGCGTCACGTTCGTCTACGACTCGTGCGGGTGTGGCGTGAGGGCAGCCGAGACTATCTCGAAACCCTATATAGTGTTCCAGAACCCGATCAAGGACATGATGTGGGCGATGATCATCCCGGAAGTGGAGGAAATCCCTATCCAGACCCACGAGGGGAGGGCGCGCGTACAGTTTGAGGTAGACCGCACCGAACTTCATGTCGACCCGTTCATCTGCCGCAACGGGCAGCGTCTCGACAACCGTGAGCAGATCAAGATCATCGACGACTCCGTCAAATATGCACTCACCGACCCCAACGTCGAGATCTCCTCGATAGAGCTGTGCGGCTACGCATCTCCGGAATCTCCGTATCTCCACAACGTCGAGCTCGCCGACGGTCGCACCAAGGCACTCGCGCAATATCTCGCGCAGCGATACAACCTGCCGCAAGACAGGGTCACCTACTCCTCCGTGCCGGAGAACTGGAAGGAATTCCGCGAGATGGTGGTCAAGAGCGACCGCCTCACAGAGCGTCAGAGGAGCCAGCTCCTCAAGCTCATCGACGAACCCGCCTACACCCCCGAGCAGTGGGACCGCAAGGAATGGCTTCTCAAGACCGAGCCGCCGTATGCCGACCTTTACCACCGGTTCATCCTTCCCGAATGGTTCCCGAAACTGCGCGCCACCACCTTCGCGGTGCACACACGCCTGAAGAACCTTGAGGACAAGGACCTTAAGGAAGTCATCAAGACCACACCGGAGAAGATGTCGCTCAACCAGATGTACCGCGTTGCGCGCATGTACCCTGAAGACAGCGAGGAATTTGACGAGGTGATGCAGACTGCCCTGAAATACTATCCTCGCGACCAGATCGCCATCACCAACGCGGCGAGCGCCGCCGTGGCGAGGGAAGACTACGACAGGGCACGTCAGCTGATAGCGAGGGGAGTGTCGACGGCAGAGACCGACAACCTTTTGGGCATCATCGCCACCGCCGAAGGCAACTACAGCGAGGCTAAGGGGTACTTCGAGAAAGCCAAGGCAGCCGGCAGCGTCAACGCCGAGCGCAACCTCGAAAAGCTGAGATAAAAAACAAACAACATAATACAAACAATAAAAACAAAATTTATGAAACTAAACAAATGGCTCTACGGAGCAGCAGCCCTCGCGATGTTCGCAGCCTGCTCTGACAAGGACATCGCCCCGGATTCCGGTGGATCAGCTGAGAAAGAGGATAATGGGTATATTAGTATCAATATCCAATTACCGACAGCTCCCTCAACTCGTGCTGAATTCGATCCCGATAAGACTGGTAACGACAACTTTGATGATGGAGAGAAATCGGAGTATGCAATAAATGATGCAGTTTTGGTCCTTTTCCAGGGCGCTAGCCAGGATGCAGCAACATTCATTGGAGCTTTCAATCTGCAACATAATGCAGCCTCTGAAGATAAAGATGAAGATAACGACCAGGTAACGAAACATCTGACTCGTGTTGCAAAGGTAAGTGGCATCGATGAAAATAAGTTACTTTACGCTCTAGTAATGGTTAACGGAGATTCCAAAAATATTTATGACATCGATAATCTTGATACATCCAGCTCTTGGATGAATGGCAAGACTATTTCAGAAATTCAAGAAACAAAGATCGATAATGCCCTTTTTACCCAGAGAACACCAGGTGTTAATTATGCAAGTGATATTTTCATGACTAATTCTCCATTGTCAAAAACAAGAGGTGGCAATTATGATCCTGAAGTAATAGAAAAAGCTCTTCCAGTGCTCGTGCAATTAAATCCTAAGACCTATGATACACCACAGGAGGCCTTAGAACATCCTGCATCCACAATTAATGTAGAACGTGCTGTCGGTAAGATTACATGTTCCAAATTTAGCAAGACAACTGGCGAGATAACGGATGGCGTTAAGGGAGATCCATTAACTTTGAAATACGTG
Source organism: uncultured Sangeribacter sp. (assembly GCA_964525115.1). Lineage (GTDB taxonomy): Bacteria > Bacteroidota > Bacteroidia > Bacteroidales > Muribaculaceae > Lepagella. Next base: position 3,213 of record CAZGGB010000001.1, read on the forward strand.
GTTGGAGATAACACTTATGAGTATAAACTTGAAGTAGCTTCTGTTTCATGGGGATTGGCTCAGGATATGAAAGAGACTTTTGTTGTCCGCAATACAAATCGTACTAAAGGTAGTTCTGATAAACTTTGGAAATGGAGTTACGCAAATGCTAAAGCAACTGCTACCTCTGGTAAATATAGAATGCTTGGAGGTATTCCTTTGAGTGCAAAGAATATGAATGATGATTTTGAGGATTGGTATCGTCCGTATTTCTGTCGCGTTCCAGGTTATGGAGAGAAGTTAAATATTGGTACAGCTGAAAGCCCCAGTTATGACACGCACAAGGAAGCTAAACAATTCAACAAGACCTCTTTTGACGTTAATGATGGTTCCATGGTAGCACTTCAATCAAAAGATGATGATTTCGCTTCATCAGGAGCTTTCTATCCTCGTGAGAATACATTCCCAGTTGAGTTCATGAAATATGCCAATACTACACGTATAGGTTTTTGGGTTAATTTTAGTTTTGTTCCCCAAAATGGTGCTCCTGCGATAGGGAATGGTGTAAATTTCTATATTAAGGGTGCAGATAAGACAACTATCTATTTGGATAATGATAAAAAAGATCCTCTAACGTTTGCTGCTATAGAATCATTGAAAGATTTTGAAACACATCCCGATATCAAAACTGCTTTAAATAATGCATTAGGAGGTAAAGATGTGGGATCTCTTAGTGGATTCGATTTAGGCAATGTTCTTGTGTTTGCATATGACATACCTGAAAAGCAGAAATCTGGTCTAATAAAAATTACTGGAGTGGAGTTTTCTACGGATATGAATGATTATCCGGATTCATTTAAGAGTATTCCGCAATATGATTTCTCAAGCGTTATTGACAATTTGAATGATTTCGGTCAATATTATGAATATACTGGAGGAAAAGTTTTCTACGAAGTGCGTATCAAGCATTTCGGTGATGACCTAACTCCTTGGAACATTGGCACCGATAATGCTTCTACTATTGATGAATCTTATGGAAATGTTACTAAAGGCGAGGTGACTAAGGATGAACGAGATAACGATTTCCTTGGAAGATACGGAATAGTTCGTAATAACTGGTATGACCTTGAAGTTAATACAATTGCAAAACTTGGTGATCCGCGTGATCCGGCTTTGTGGGACACTCAATGGTCTGGTAAACCTGATGATAACAAGGATCAATATATTGCAGTGATCCTCCACGTCCTCTCTTGGGCTAAGCGTTCTCAGCAAGTTGAATTCTAAATTTTCGTAATTTTCGGAAAATTCGAAAATTAGCTAACAGATAAAGCCTCGGGGCGTTGAGCCCCGGGGCATCCTCCAACCTCACCATCCTTTCGAACGCGGACGCACGAGCCGTGCATCCCTACTAAAAAACTCACTTTGTGTCTTTGCGTGAGCCAACAAATACTGACAACTAATTATGCATTACGCATTATGCATTATGAATTATATTAAGAAAATATTAGCAATATCCATCCTATTACTGACAGGGATGGCAGCCACATCCTGCTCCATGGTGGAGGAGGACCGCTCGGACTGCCCCACAGGACTATTCATCCGTTTCGTTTACGACTACAATACCCAGCGAGCCGACATGTTTAAGGACCATGTCGGTCATGTACAAGTCTATATCTTCGACGACAAGGGTCGCCTCGCGGCAGCCCGCTCCGTCAGCAACACCGAGCTCGACACCCCACTGTCACGCTACGGCTACATGATGCACTTCACGCCGGAAGAGCTCCCCACCGGGCGCAGCTACCGCATCCAGGCAGTGGCAATGCAGCGCGACTGGAACGACGCTCTCTCCACCGTTGGCGCCAAATACCGCCACTCGGCATCCCCTACCGACCACTCCGAGAGCCTCACCATATCTCTCGACCATCATAACCTGCCCGTAGAGGGCACCAATCAGTATCCCGTCAGCGACGTCGCCCCACTCGATACCCTCTGGCACACTCTGAAGGTCATCGCCCACGATCCCACTGATACCGGAATCGTGCCCGACATGGACCGCACAGCCAAGCCCTACTCCATCTATCCTATAGAGGACCAGATGGTGACTCTGAAGAAGGAACATGCCACCTATGCAACGGTATCGCTCATCCGCGACACCAAGCACCTCAACCTGACCCTCCGTCACGTCGACGACCCTGAGACGGTATATGCCGACGACTATGAGGTGAGGATTATCGACAACAACGCCCATGTGGCTCACGACAACGAAGTCCTCACGCACGACTCTGTGCGCTACACTCCCTACGCATCGTGGACCTCACGCCTCCTTGACAACAACAAGGTTGAGATCGAGACCATCCACATGGGGAATCCGGGACAATATAAGGTGTCAGGGATCAGGGATCAGGGATCAGGAACGACTGCTGACAACGGCTCTACCAGGGACTTGGAGGAGGCAGACCCGGCGAAAGTGCTGCAGCGAACAGCCCACTATAACCTGATGTTTAACCGTCTGATGCTCGATGACCAGAACATTGACAACAACGCCTCGCTCGAGATCCGCAACAAGAAGTCGGGGGCACTCGTGGCGCACGTCAACCTCCCCTACATCCTTTCCGTAGGGCGCCAGGCATACGACATACAGAACTACGGACATCAGGAATACCTTGACCGCGAATATGACTATCACCTTGACTTCTTCCTGAAAGGAGACACATGGATAGCAATCGAGATCCACGTCCTCTCATGGAGCAAGAGAATACAATTCGTAGAACTTTAATAATTGAGAATTTTTCTTAATTGAGAATTGAGAATTGAGAATTGAGAATTGAGAATTGAGATTTTTGAGAATTGAGAAAGCTGAAAGCTGACACCTGAAAGCTGACACCATAAACCAGAAAACTGACCCAGAAACCAGAAAAAAATATGACACCGAAGACAACGACATATAGCATCCAATGCAAAGCAAGCTCCAGAAGCAAGATTAGTAATGGAGCATGCTCCGCATGCGTCGTTGCGCGTCGCTTCCTCCTCTTCCTCCTTCTCTTCACCCTCCTCACCCCGCTTTCCGCTCTCCTTACCTCCTGCGGCCACGACGACCTTGTCCCCCCGGACATTTACGTCGAGGAGCCTGAACCCCCTTATGTCGAACTCCGCATCGCAATACCATTTGCAAATCCAACAGAGACCCGTGCAAACCCGCTTGGAGGAGAAGATGGAAATGGTCGCGAACAAGGTATAGAAAAGGAAGATCTCGTCCATGATATCAACATATTCTTTTATAAGGCCGACGATGGGCTTGATGGCCCCTCCTCGACACCAATTGAATATCATATATTTTTCAATATAGATAATATGCTTGATGAGGATAATTCTCCTCTTTTAGAAGGTTCCGAACCAATATTTGATAAGCATTATGTGAGCCTAAAATTGGAATTAGAAGGCAAACTTGCAGAATTAGGGGTTGGTACTCACTTCGCGGCAGTCGCTAATATTGGAAAAATTCAGGATACAGAGGTTAAGACTTTGGGAGATTTGACATCTTTGAATGTTTCAAATTTCTCAAGAGCATGGGCTACCACTTTTGATGCGTTCTCAAGCAATGCATCAAAGATGGACTATTTCCTGATGTCTACTGCTTATAATGAAGACTATAAGGGGACAGGCTCTAATACTATTACAGAGTTTTCTCCCGGGAAATATACCGGAACTGCAACTCTCGAGAGAATGTATAGCCGTATAGATTTATGGTATAATAAAGAAAATAATGCAGGAAATAGTGCAAGCGTCACAGAGCTAAAATATGGCATTGTAGATTCCGAGGGAAAGGAAGTAACCGTTGATGTAACAGGTGATGATGGAAATACTCAAAAATCAGCTTTTGCAAATGTTTATTTGACAAATGTTCTTCCGGTTAATGTAATGAAGAACCCTTCATATCTTTTCAAAAAAGTCACACAGAGACTAAATTCATGGAATAAATCGAATATAGAAAACCAAAGTGATGCTCTGATAAATTGGGCAGGGAAAGAAATAGTCGATGAGAATGGTATGCCTGTTAACTATGTTTTGGAACGTTATACAACCCAAAAATCAATTGGAGGTGGCACATCCAGTGAAACTCTCAAAGGTTGGTATGGCAAAACAGCTGTAGAATACGTAAGTGGAAAAAGTAAGTATAGTAGTGATACTTCATCTTCGGATAATACTACAACGTCAGATGATTGTAGTATAAAGAATACTAATAATGGTAAAATATCGGGCTATTACCATGGGGCTCCAGCCTCTAATACAACGCCGAATTATGGATGTGATCAAATTGCCATTATCAGTTATGCCAATGAGAATACACATCCCACCGATTGCTACCACAGCAATTATTTAACGGGTATGGCGTTCCGAGCAGTGTATGTGCCTGACAAGATTTGTACTGACTACACAATTACAAAATCAACTGTAGATGGTAAAATCGTCAAAACTACCACTTTTACTTATCTTAATCAAAGTGTGACTGAAATAGCAGGTGGCAAGATCTACCGTTATTCTCCGACCACAAAGGAGCAAAAGGAAAGCAATAGCCTTTATTTCACTGATTTGACAAAGGCTACGAAGTATGCTGAAGATCATCCGGAAGATATGGCAATAATAAGTAAAGCCTATGATGCTGTCAAGCATGTGGATAAATGGGGTTTTGTCTGCTACTACAATCTATGGCTCCGTCACTACAATAATGAGAATGGAGATCCAACCGAAAACTACCCGATGGAATACGCTACGGTCCGCAATAATATCTACCGAGTGTCTGTCTCTTTCCGAGGTCCCGGTGACCCGACTCCGACAATGCGCGAGCCGGACACGATGAAAGCCCGTATCTTCGTCCGCAAGTGGAACTACCGAGAAGAACCAACTATCAATGTTGAATTATAAACTGAAATATGAATATATCTAAAAAGCTTATATACTTGTATGCAGCCGTCCTGACAGCCATCCTGTCGGTCGGTTGCTCTCAGTCTGATAACGGCGACGATCCTGATGATCCCGGCTTCGAAGAGGGAATCCCTACCGAAGTCCGTATTACCCTCTCATCACGCTCCGCTAACGCCACCCGCGCCGAAAAAGGAGACGGTGATCCCAAAGACCCGACTAAGGAAGTCGAACTTATCCACGATGGTTGGTGGATAGTTTTCATTGACAAAAATGATAAGATGAGGATAATCGGTCAGAACGACCCATCTGTAACAGACAGAGTCAAAACCAGACCAAGTACAGTTCCAGACCCGGATGAAACCACCACGGATGGAGGTTTTGAAGCTGAGACATTCAAGATTATAATTCCCTCAGGTACATACCGTATCTACGCCTTTGCGAATGTCCCAAGAAAGACGGACGAGGAATTTGAAGGCTTTAGAAAGAAAGATTCAAAACCGTGGATGCATACAACAGTTCGTCTTAACGATATATTAGGGACTGATAGGTTTATTAATAACAGTACAGATCCGGCGATTGACGGTATGCAGTGGCCATCTGACAAGAATATTCCGATGTCTGGGGTTATGACCGAAAAGGTCATCAAAAACACCGTAGAGGAAGCAATCAATATAGAAGTGGTTCGTGCTGTTGCAAAAGTGGAGTTTGAATTCACTAATCCAACGGATGAAAAAATTACCGTTAAGAAATTGGAGTTCGAACCCATTTCCAACGACAATAACATTTCGTTCATCCCCAATAATAGTGCAGTTGGATTCCATGCCAACGAAAAAATTTATAATGATGTAAAAAAAACAGGCACCCTCACATTCTCAGATTTGGATTTAACTCCGGGTATTTCAGGAGGAAAAGCTTCCACTCTGGAATTCTACTGCAAGGAATCTTTGGCTCCTTTAAAAGAAGGTGCAGATGAAACAAAAATTATAAAAGATGATAAAACGATAGATGAGAGTCAATTAGACTATTTCACAATCAAACTGTCAGTTTCCAGAAATGATGCTGATCCAGAAACCAAAGTATTCAAGACCCCTACACTTCAATACATAAACCGTAATGACTGGATAAAGATTCCGATTGAGTTTAGCAACTGGAAGATCCTCTGGAAACTCCGTGCTTACCCACCGATCGGGGGCTATCCACCCGTCTTCGACCAGGACGAGGATGGCACAAAACTCAGCGCAAGAGTTGCAACCGGTGGCGAATTCGAACTCTATCCTTACTTGATCAAAAATGGCAACAATACTTATTACGAAGAAGGCAGTAACATAGACCAAATTGACTGGACCAAGGATATTACAGTGGAAGTGGTTGAAGACAAAAATAACATTTTAATGAAAGACAGCAAAGATAAGTACTTTATAGTTGATGCCACAAGGAAGGTGATTGCCGGAGAACTTGACCCGAAGAAGACAGGTGTGGCAAAGGTGCAAATCAGTTTCCACCTTAACGCATCTACCGGTATAACTGAGGTTCGCACCTGCAACTTCACGATCAACCGCCAAAACTCAGCCTCAAATTAATGTTGAATTTTGAATGTTGAATTGAGAATACAATCGCCGCCCTCCTCAAAGTCGATACCCTCCCCGAAATCCCAACAAACAATGATATCAACACCATATAAATATCTCCACAAAGTCAAAAGGAAACTCGCAATGCGGAGCGTAGCGAGCGAGCCTCCGCGCCCTCTGCGAAAGACCCTCGCAAGCTGTCTCTCCAATATTCCCTTTGTGCCTTTGCGTGAGATAAAAAGAGTCAAAGCATTTTGCATTTTGCTCTGCGCGATGCTCTCAGCTTTTGCTGCAGGACCCCGCATAGAGTTTCCCGAGACCTCGAAGAGCTTAGGCACTTTCCGTCTCGACCTCATACAGACGATGGATTTCGAGTTCGTCAACACAGGCGACGAACCCCTCGTAATCCTCAACGTCAACACCGACTGCGGTTGCACCGCCGCCGGATATCCTCACGACGAGATAGCCCCCGGGGACACCGCCAAGATCTCCGTCCGCTACAACGGCCGCAACAACCCGACGGGCACCTTCCGCAAGCAGGTGCGCGTCCGCTCAAACGACCCCGAGAATCCCCTCGTCCGCCTTTTCATCAAAGGCAAAGCCATCAAAGGCTAATCCAACGATCAACGATTAACGATCAACGATCAACTATCTGTCGCGCCTCTTGACGCGAGATCACCTAAGAAAGCAAAAGATACGTTTCAGGCAAGTAATAATTAGGACCGGGTATAGCAAAAGACCGGTCAACATGTGATAAAAATTAGTTTCAGGTATATCATCGGAAGGCGTGTACACTCTCCGCGAGTGAGCGTACTCCCGACTCAAGACACAAAAAAATATCATGAAAAGAAACGCCATAATAGCGCCCCTCCTCGCCCTCACCGCCGCCCTCGCCACCCTCCCGGCGCTGGGAGACCTGACATTTCTGAAAAGAGATTACAACTATTTGGAAAAAATTCCAATTAGTAAAATTTCCTCATATACTGATAAATACACTGACACTAAAAATATGGTGACAGGAAATCTCTTGGACAATAATAAAGATACCGAGTGGATTTCCTGGCGAGAGAACATTATCTGGGCTGAGGATTATAATCAGGCACGTTATTTTTCTGATTTCATAGTCGATGGTAAAAATGATGTAGTGGAGAATGGATGGACAGTTCAGGGAACTAATAAGACTACATCTATTACTGGCAACAATCTCTTATTGCTCAATAATCGTGGAGGAATATATAGACAATATAGAATTTTTGAACCTCGAGCAGAGTATCCAGAGCTCCAAGGTGAATTAAAAGCCGGTACGTATAAGCTCAGACTCAGAGTTAAAGGAGACGTAGCTGGAAATGTATACGCATTTTTGGGTAATTACAACGCTAACTCGCCAGTACATATATCTTTTCCGGTTACAACAGAATGGGCGGAACCAGAAATAGTATTTGAAGTGAAATCTGGTGTTAATCTTACAAATGCTTTTTGTTGCGTTCAACCGGAAGGCTATGCCGGGACTCTTGAAGTGGACTGGGCAGAACTGTCAAGTTCAGATTATGAGACTGTTGTATATACTAAAGATTATTCTTCCTTGGGAGCAGATGCACCATTTATGGGAGCAAGTATTAATAATGGTATATTAGTTGCCTCGGCTAATGGATGGTATCAATTTGATTGTACTCCAGACGATCTTGAGTTAAAACCTAACACTACATATAAAGTTACGTTCAATATAAGAGGTGAACATAATCAAACTAATGTTAAAGTGTGGATTGGTTCAAGAAGACAGATTGAAGGCAAAGATGTGGGATATGTAGATAGTGATGATAGTTTGGTTGACTTGCCTTCATACACTACTGAGTTTGAAGACCAAACATTTCAGTTTACAACTAACGGAAATGTTGTTGATTTTACAACCAGTCCTGCCGCAATAAGATTACAACCGGCAAGAACTAGCATCACAGATAAAATTGAGATAAAAAGTGTCAAAATAGAAGAACTTGGAGGGGGATGGACACTAAGAAATGAAGGTAATAGTACATATGGAACTGACAATCCGGACCATAGAGAGATAAAAACTGTAACCGAAAACGGATCAGAGAACAGCATAATCTATTCTTATCCATTGCCTACCACAAGAAAAGTGATTGCTGCGGTAGGAAATGAAGCAAACAGGAACCAACAATATGATAACAAAGCTGGATTTGCTCTTGAAAATAATCATATATATACGGTTTCTTATAAGATAAGGAGTGATAAGGCTGGCACGGTAACGACTCTGCTTGCAAATAGCGATGATCTGAACAATGCCAACCAGAGTGGAAATGTCTGGAATAATCCCATTGGCAAAAGTGATGCCGTGGAGCTTGAACCCGGCGTCACCAAGACCGTTTATACCACTATCCGAACTACCGAGGCTGCCAACAGTGGTGCAGTCGTCCTTGACTTAGGCTATAACCTTGGTAGTGTCGAAGTGACCGACCTGAAGGTAATGGATAATTACGATTCTGCCATCACCGATCATACAGAAAAAGACACTCTCATTGGGAGTCAAAGTGGATCAATTTCCGGAAATGTTGAAATGACAACGCAGCAGGTAACGGTAATGAACGGTCTTACTCTTCACAATGATGAGACTTATACAGTGACTTTTATAATGAAAGCCACAAAAGCCGGAAAGCTCTGCATGAAATTAGGAAATGCTTATCCCGATCATTCTCGTCGTGTTTTATACCAGAATTTTAGTGGTCCTGGAGATAACCAGACTGAATCGGGATGGCAGATATTGAAATTTGAAGCATCTGCGGCCAATAATGATAAAGGAACCCCTCTGGAATATAATAACGATGGCACGCTTTCTCTTCAATTACAGAGTGAAGCCGGAGACAATGAATACGACGGTACAGTGACAATTCAGTTGGTGAAAATCACTTCATCTAATTGGGTGGATGATAAGTCGCTGGAAGTTGCATTGAATTATGCTAATGGGGATAAATACACGGGCTCAACTTTCAGTAATTCCGTTTATCCTAAAGTAGAAGATGGTAAACTTATTTTTGATGAAATTAATGGAGAGCCTAAATTCATTGTCAAGGATGGTCTGGGTGATATTGATCAGGCAAAGACATATAAAATATATTTGAAGTCTAAAGGAACCAAAAATACTCAATTCAGAGTGTTGTTTGGTTCAAACGGAGCAAATGCTGTTGGCTTTGTTGGAGTTGCTGCCTCCTCAACTGACTTCATTGAAAAAGACGCAATACTTGATGATACTAATGGCCAATACAACACAATAGCTCATAATAGTGCCTTGCAACTTCAAACTCAAGGAACTCAAGGTAGAATTGAAATTGAAAGTTTGCGTGTTGCACCTAACGCCAATGAGCATGTAAAGTGGTTTACAAATGGCTCCGGTTCTGCATCTGGTATTCTTGATTACGATAATTTTCAGATTACGAACGATGGCCTTATATTAAATTTCCAAGCTAAAGCCAAGAATATCATTGAGAATTTCAATCTTGGATTAGGTATGGATTATGTGGCTGAATTTGATATCAACGCAGCTGCCGGAAAATACCTTTTGACTGTTAACAATGGTGAGGAAAACCAATACATTCCAATTGAAATCACAGAAAAAGAAATTCAGGATAACTCTGATTCCGATGGATATTTACATAAGTCTGTAAGATTAAGATCGGATTTGTCAGGAAAATCCAATCTATCTATAACCCCTATGGTGTATAGTAATTCGATGAGTGTAAAAAATGGTAAGATTTCGCAGTCAACCCCGACTTTCAACTCTGGCGAAAAAATCGGTACCGATTTCTTTGATGTGGAACTTGGAGAGAATTACACTTTAGATGGAGATGGAAAGTATGTTTTCCATATCGGATATGTAGCTAATGGCACAAATAAAGCTAATGCTACTCCGAAAAATATAATGATATACGGAAGTAATAACGGAAACGACTATAAAAAATTAGGAACATACGAGATAGGAGAAGGGAAAAATGGCAATGTATTTGTCAGCACTGTCAACAATCCTCTACGGAACATTTCCGGAGACATGAAATATCTCCGTTTCTATTGTCTTGACAACGAGGGTGGAGAGACTGCCATTTGTTTCCCTAAAGAAAATGGAATTTACAATTCTGATAAGGCATACATTGGAAGCATGTTGCGCCTGACACGCTTAGGGATATATAAGCAGAGCACCATGTTTGCAGACGATAAGGAAAAATATGGATATGATCTGAAAGATGAGACATACGAAAAATTTGATAAGTGGGCAATCCCTGTGATCACTCGCTTCCAGATAGAGGCGCTTGGACAGCAGTATGCTTATCCGGGGGCAACTCTCACCGATATGCTCGGAGTGAGGAAGGATGTCGAAATATGTGGCGACCTGTTTGATAATGATGATCATAGATATCCCCGTAATACATACTGGGATACAACACTGCCATTCTTGAAGGACACGGATCTTGGCACCGACAAATATCAGTATCTTGACTATGAAAAATTCCAATATCCAGCCGATGATGAAGGTAATACAAACTATGACTGTATAGACCTTCTTTTGCCTAATTTGGAAAAACTGGGAGTTGTCAAGAAACTGAATGGTAAAATTGATGATAATGGTTATTATCAGATTGTCGTGAGCATGAAGAGGAGTACCGGTGATGTGGATATATGGAATAACCGTATGACATATCAGATTACAAAAACTGAGAAATATAATGCGCCGGTATTGAATGAAGATGGTACTGAGAAAAAAAATGAGGACGGAACTATTGTTACGGAGGAGAAAGAACGGGAGGTCATCGTTTCAGATGAGACTGCGTTGTTTAAGAATAAGGCAAACGGTTTCCCGATTGAAATTAGCTATCAAGGTTTTACCATTGGCGATAACTATACCAAAAATATTCAAAAGTTAGATGATACCGAAAAAGTAATCACTTTCCCAAATGTTGCTGCTGGCGATAGTATCCGTTTTGCCCTAAAGGTTAATAAAGATTGGAATGGAGTAAGAATTTTCTGCCGAGAGAATGAAGGAAATCTCGAGAGAAGAGCTGGTGGAATTAAGTATACGAAAGAATATCAGAATACTGACAATCTCCGCATAGTGTATGCTAAAAACAACGAAGTAGTTCCAAATACACGTATTATGCGACTCAGCGATATCCGGGCTTACGTGGAGCTGAATAAATTTGATCTTGAAACTAAGTCAGGCAGGGAAAGCTATGACCTTCTCTATAACAACCGCGAGGACTTCAATACAAGAAAGTGGAAGCACACCAAGGGCATTATAGATGATATCAACAATGTCAATTCAATACATGACGCAACCACTGATAGATATATGCCTATTGTAAATAATGAGAATTGGGAAGATGTAATTAATAAATATAAGGATTTCTTTGAAGAAGAGGGTATCGAATATCCTGATTTCAGTCTGCTCAATAATCCGTTTAATGATGAGAATGTAGTTCCATCCAATGGTATGCAACGAATAAAAGGTTCTTATGATGGACAGGAAAGACAACGCTCATACACCATTCTTCACGAAGTGCTTGCTCTTCCCGGAGAGCGGGTTGACCTTTATCCGCAGTCTGATATTTGGCAAGCGAACGGCTACAATTATCAGGAGCAGTTCGTAAGATGGTATGATTATCTGACTGACAAAGCACCTGACTACCTGTATTTCTTTGCAGAACCTAAGTCAGTAATAAAGACTAAAGATGCCGGATTTATAGGAGGAAAGACGCTTCTTGACCATGGTCTCCGTGGTAAGGGAACTGTGGCTTCTGTATATTTTAACACAACAGACCCGAATAATGATTGGTCGTATGATGACAATGGTACAAAGAGAATGAAAGACCAGTGGGTGGCAGCTGACTTCTCATTGGCATTCAACAATAAGCTTCAAAAGCGCCTTGGAAGAGAGGATGGTCAGACTGGCGAAGAGATTCAGGAACCAATCGTCAATTTCCGTCATCTTTTCCATATCACGAGCGGTTCACTTTTTGCTGATCGCTATATGGCAACTGCGGAAGGCAACCAACATTATGCTAAGTCTAACCGACGCTACATCTCAACTTTCGCAGACAAGACTTTCAGGATTCGTCTTGAGCAGGCGATGCCTGAAGAAGAAACTACTAAGTCTCCATTCTATTACAAGACGGAGGAAATGGATGACAAAGGGAATCCTGTATATAAGCGCGTGCGTGGATATGATATATATACATATAAATTAGGAGACAACCAGAAATCAGACGATGTTATAAAAGATATCAAATTCACCGCAGGGGTAAATGATGAAGAAGCCCTGAAAGATAATGCTGTCGGCGCTAAATACCGTATGTTTATTATGGATGACTCCAGTATATTCCCTCATATTGATTCTTATGTGGAGACCACTACCGATGCTTCGAAGTGGCTTCGCAACAGCAAGCGGTTTGCACGTTCTATCAAGTGTGACGAAAATGATGCAAAAAAAGGTAGATATCTTGTGAGAATATACGGTAAGGATGAGAATAAACGTATTATACATCTCAAAAATAGTGATAATGAAGAAGTACCTTTGGTTATCGCTGAGTATGAGGTGGAATTTTTGGGAGAGGAGTACGCATCGTTCAAATCTGAAGCATTTTTAAATACTCTTTCTGGAGAAGATGTACTGACATATGGTCATCATACTGAGGCATATCTTGATGAGCATTACGGCAATGGAAAAAGTGACTACAAGGCGGTTAATTTTGACAAATATGCTATCTTGAAATCTGATAACGTTATTGTCGACAAGGGAGCAGCTCCGGTTAACTTTAAGCAATATGGATTCTTCGAGTCCAAGGAATGGGGGCAACGAGCTCAACGACTGAAATTGCCTATTGCTTGGGGTAACAGTAACTATGGCTTCGGATATTCTGATCAAGGTGACTATAATATGTTCCGACTTGCTGACCATTCAGCAATCACTGCATATAGAACAGCTGCGGATAAGAAACCTGAGAGTGAAAATCCATATGATACTGAATGGAAGCTTAGCCAGGGTGGTGTATATGACAGACTCTTCTATAATACGAATGGCACTGAAAAAGGTCTGTTCTATTACGTGAATGCCGCTGCCGACCCGGGTGATATTGTAAAGATTGACTTTGACTATCTTTGCCCCGGCTCAACCATCTATGTCTCTGGTTGGGTCAACGAGTTTAATGAAGGACAGTCTGAGACAGCTAATGTGATCTTCAACTTCTATGCTAATGTGGCAAAGGATGAAAATGGAGTAAAGACTATACTTCGTCAGGAACAGATACATGGTTTCGCAACAGGATATGTAAATAAGAATAAGGACGGAAGCTATGAGAGTGGGGACGCTACAGGTGGCGATCAGGGTAAATGGATGCACGTCTACTATTCGTTTGTTCCAGACATGAACCATGCCGATGTGATTCAGGCTGATGGCGAGTATATTGATTCGTACTACCTCGTGCTTGAAAACAACTGTCTTAGCTCTTCAGGTGCTGACTATGCGATCGATGATATCCGTGCATACGTCGTGGCTCCGCGTGTGGAAGCACGTCAGAGCAATGTGCTCTGTGAAAAGGATGACTCAAAAATCGATATTCAGGTGGAATTGCCATTGGCAGCTCTTGAACAGTCTGTTGCGGGTCAGGCAAATGAAAATGGTATCGTGCATCTGCAATATTCATTGGTGGATAAAGTGATTTATGATGAGTATTTGGAAGATGTGAAGAAGCAGCATGAAGGAGAAGATCCGGAATATCAATTTACATCCGATGATTACTACTCAGCATTTGCAAAGGGAGTGCTTCACTATAAGCATGAACATATCTTGTCTGATGAACATAAGGATGCAAATGGTAACCCTAATGTTGAGTATCCCGTATCTTGGGGTGTGATTGACTTCTACATGGACTATAAAGACAAGGCAGATTACTATGAAATTACTCTGAATGGTGAGACTTTGAAAATTAAGGATTATAAGGCAAAATACATTCAAAAAATCGAAGGTGAGGATTGCTTCGTCTTTACTACTCATCCAGTTTCTCAGACTGAGGATGGGAAGGAGAATTACAATGAGTTTATAAAGACACACCGCGACTATTACGTTGTGGTTGACAATATCGGTTCTACAAAGGTATTCTCTTCATTATTCTATAAGTATGATGAGGAGGGTAATCTTGTGAAAGAAAATGAGCAACCCGTGTTTGCTAATGGTTTTTCAAGCGATGATCTTGAGAGGAAAAACTCAGATTTATATCCTCATAAAGAACCATACAATGAGAGACTTGAGGTATGGACTCCTTATGACAAAGAGCTTGCAAAAGCTTACCAGATTGGAACTGACTGCGCCAGAATGTCGGAATTCTCTCTTAGGAGTGCTGCCCAGATTGTTGTCGACGGTGTTCTTCATGAGACGGACGATAACATCACTTGCTGTGAAAACCAACGTCCTGTAGTTCAGATCAACCTCAAGACAAAAAAGAAGGATGATAATACTAATAAAGATGATAATACTACAGAGATTCCAACTCTTGGAGTGATTGATGGCGAGGCTGCAAGTGAGAATCCATATCTCGACTGGTGGAATGGTCCGTTTGAGGAGTTTGCTGAGCAGACAAGCGAGATAATCAGAAATAATGAAAATTTGTTACTATGGGATATCCTTGATGATTTCCGCTCTGATTATCCGAATGCTGACACATGGAATGTGCCTACTAAAGAAGATGGCGATCCTACAGGCGAAACGGATCAGGATGGCAATCCTATTTATCCTCAAAAGTATACGAATGCAATGAGGGATTATCTGAAGGGGCTCTGTGCCACAACGAAGGTTGATGAGACTACTAAGGAGACGATTCCTGTGGAGCCAAAGCTTGTGCTCCACCAGAGTTCGTATATGTTCCCGCAGTCGAAGACCATCCTCGTGGATGAGAATGGAAAGAAGGTGAAATCAAAGGAGATATATGTGACTGCTATTCCAAAGTCAACTCCTACGATGATTGAAAAGGATGACATAGAGTATGTAATCTGTACTCAGCCTCGCGAGATAAAGATTACAGTTACCAATACATCTCCTACGATGTTCAATGGATTCCTTGGTATTACTTATCCTGAGGTGATCGAGGATGTGCCTCTGCGTATAGGCCTTAAACAGCTTGACAAGATTGTTGCAGACAAATCGGCAGATGGAAACGACCTTTACGTTCCGCTGCGCAATATCAATCCGGCTACCTTTGACGTGACAAACTTCCATGCCATTGAAAAGAATATGGATGTATATCTTGTGGAAACTAATGACCCTGCTTATCGTCAGATCTCGGATTATACTGATCCTGCAGAGGGAGAAACGCGTGGCGACTATTACAATGTGGATACAAGGGTTGTCGGAAAAGTTAAGTCGATTTCCGCAAACTTTACCAGAGGAACCAATGGTTCAGTGAATCTGGCTGAGAATGCTGCCCCGATGGCTCAAATAGGATTCTTTACTGAAACCGCTACAGGCAAGGATCTAAGTACAGGTATAACTTTCCGCGAAGGTTACTATTATAAGTTCAGGTTCCACTTTGAAGAAGGTGGTAGCGATATGTATAATCAGCCCGGCTTTGAGGAGCCATGTAATGGACAGACAGTATTCTCCATCAAGGTAGTACCCGAATATCAGGAATGGACAGGCAAGGCTTCTCTCAACTATAATAATGATGAAAATTGGACGCGCGTATCGAAGGAAACTCTTCTCGCTAATTCCGACACACCTTCAAGTTTGTCTTCTGGTGTTACTAACGGTGATCGTTTTACTGTCAATACAAATCATCCCAATACCCATTCCTACGCACCTCTTAACTTCACGAAGGTGATTATTCCTGCCGGTGCTACTTATCCGCAGTTGGCTGCGCGTTTGCACAGCAATAGCGGTGTTGGTACATCTGATGATATTGCTAATGGTAAGGAAATAGCCAAATATGTGTGGTCTTATGATAATCCAAAGGCCGTTAAGACTGCAGGTGCTGGAAATGACAGTTCTGTTGTGGGAGAGACGGCTAATACAAGCTATCAACCGACACTCTACATCCAGTATGACATGGCTTATACAACCTATGATGACAATAACAACGTCTATTGCCGCCCATGGTATGCGAATGCTTGCGAGCAGATTCATTTCAATTCGAATGCGGAGATTCTGAATCAGCAGTATCTTGACTATCGGAAGGCTTGGGTCGATATGGAGATGAAGCCACGCCGTTGGTATACGGTCGCTTCTCCGCTTTACGGCGTCGTTGCCGGAGATATGTATCTGCCGGCTAAGAAGGAGGGCAATGATATTCCCGGTCGTCAGGAGACAGAGTTGTTTACTCCCATTGAGTATAAACAGAATCTCAATGACCGATTCGCTCCTGCTGTATATCAGCGCGGTTGGGATAAGGGAACAGAGACTGTCTATACTGTTCATAATGATGTAATAACGGAGACTGAGAGTGTTGCTCTCGCAAGCACATGGAGCCATGTCTACAATGACGTTACGGAAGTGTATGCTCCGGGTATGGGCTATTCGGTCAAGACGGATGTTACACGCCTCACTAACTTCATGGATGATACCGTTCAGGAAGATACTCCGTCAACTCAGGATGATGAGGCTAATTCTACTGCGATGCAGTCTTATGTCAAGTTCCGCTTCCCAAAGGATGATCGTAACTATAACTACTTCGAGGATGGTAACGCCACTCCCGGAGAATCAAATCATAAAATTTTGCCCAGAAATAAGGAAGGAAGGCTCTTTGAGATGTCCGGGACAGAACAGACCGTGAAATTGGAGAAAGCCACTGATGGAAAACTCTTCCTCGTAGGTAATCCATTCATGGCTCACCTCGATATGGCGAAGTTCCTTACTGCTAATGAAGGCGTGATCGCTCAGAAGTTTTGGATTCTTACGGAAGGTGAGCAGATTACCGGTGTTATTGACCATACAAAAGAAGGTAGCATTCTTGCTAATGATGTGATGACTTCCGGCGATTTGTCTTCTTCAGTTGCTAATACTGGCTTGATAGCTCCAATGCAGGGCTTCTTCGTGCAGGCTAAGAATGCTGTAAGAGAACTCTCTATCAAGTTTAAGCCGGAGATGATGGCAGTGCTTAATGTTCCGGATGCGCCAGATAACTATAAGCCCGGTCATCTGTTGAAGGCTCCGGCTGTGAGGGCTGTTGATGAGGATATCATTCGGGTGACTGCGCGTGACGCATGCGGAGCATGCTCTGCTACTAATTATGCTACTGAGGAATCTGCTGCTATAATCCGTCTGTCGGCGAATGCGGATAAGGGTTATGCGGCTTCGGAGGATGTGGAGATGATAGATGATTCCAACCAGCGCGGCATACGCCGTATATATACAGTGGCGGGCACTATGGCTTCTGCCATCAACCAGACGCCGGATGCGGATGGGGTAGAGGTAGGCCTGATGGCTCCGACGGATTCTGTGACGACTGTCGTGTTTAACGGTCTTGCCTTGGAGGATTATCTGCTCTATGACACTGAGACCGGTGAGCTGACGCAGCTGTATGACGGTTTTGAGATGGAAATGATCGGCGCGGTGAGCGGACGTTATTTCCTTACTGCCGGCATTGACACTACGGAGATTGAGGATAACACGATACGCATTGTGCCTGTCGGGCATGAGGCACTGGTGACAGCTCCGGCTGTGTGCGGGGAGATGACGGTGCGTGTGTTTGACACTCTCGGTAGAGAGGTTGCAAAGGCGGAGGGGATCATGCAAGAGGTGCGTATCCCGCTTGATCCGGGCATCTATACTGTGGAGGCTGTGGGCTCCGACGCGGGGCGCAAGAGCGCGAAGGTTCAGATACGCTGATTCCAAATAAAAATGGCACCGATCTCCTCGGTGCCATTTTTGTTGATATTTATGGATTCTAAAGCAATGCTGATTCGGCTGCGCCGTTGATTTCGCCGATGGGGCGGAGTTTTCGCGGATTTTTTTTCTCGCAATATTGCATTTGCTAATAAAATTTTGTAATTTAGGGGTCTAATTTGATGATATGAGGAAAAAGTTGTCTAAAACACAGGAAAAGGAGGTCGAAGAGCTGCTGAAAAAGACATTCATCAGACTTCGCTCTGACTATGGCTTCAAACGGGCATACTCCTCTCCGGAACATTCTGAAGTGTTGAGGAAATTTCTCAATGCCCTGTTTGAGGGGAAAATGGAAATTACGGATGTAACCTTTAAGGATAAGGAGATAACTCCTCCAACGCAGAAAGGGAAGCGCATCTATTATGACGCTTACTGCACTACGAGTACCGGGCAGCATTTCATAGTGGAGATGCAGCGTAGACCGTCGGATTTTTTCGGCAAGCGAATGGTATTCTACATATCAGCGTGTGTATTCAGTCAAGGGTTAAGTGGGGGCACTTATGAGTTCAGTCCTGTATATCTGATAGTGATAACGGATTTTGATATGCAACCATTTGAAAAAAGACTTGTTAATGAAGTAGTGCTGATGGAAAGAGAGACGCACGTAATTTTCTCGGAAGACTTCAAGATATATTTCTTGTCGATGGATCAGGTAGGCAAGAAATGGGAGGATTGCAAGACAGAATTGGAAAAAAGACTTTATATTACGAAGAATATGGAAAATTTAGATAAGAAATCAAAGCCCTATTTGACAGGGGAATATGACGAGATGTTTAACGCAGCGGAAATTGCGTCCATGGCAGCGGAAGATATAGTGGAGTATAGGACATCCATCATGCGAGAGATGGAATACCAATCAGAATTGGAATATCAAAGGAAAGAAGGAATGAAAGAAGGAATGAAAGAAGGAGAGGAAAAGGGTATAAAAAAAGGACGGAAAGAAGGACGGAAAGAAGGACGGAAAGAAGGACGGAAAGAAGAAAAATATTATATGGCTGCGAAAATGAAGAAACATGGTATGCCAATAGGGGAAATAATGCTATTGACAGAGTTGTCGAAAGAAGAAATAGAAAATTTATAAAATTTCTTCATTCATTGAATGTCTCCTGTGTCTGCCAATCTTAAAAAAATCCTGTGCTTTATAATTGGATAAGAAGGGAATCTAAAGCAATGCTGATTCGGCTGCGCCGTTGATGTCGCTGATAGGGGCGGAGTTTACGCGGATCCCACAAGTTGAAACTTGGGGTTAACAATCAGTGGAATACCTCTCCGAGGTGGTTGTTATCAGGATTGACTCTGGCGTTCGCACGCGGAGCCGGGCTGAGCGTCGCTGCGCTCGCTCTCGCGGATTATGGCGCCTACGGCGCAAGGGTCAAGATGCGAGCAAAGGATCCGCGATAGCGAGCGCAGCGATGCTCAGACTATGTCCGCGCGCGAATGCCCGATGCGCAAAAGTACTATCAAAGCATTGCCAAAGCAAAAATTAAAAAAATCCGCGACCAATCCGCTCGCGTCGGCGAGAAAAGCAGCGAAGCGTCGCGATCCGCATTGAAGCCTATCAGTTAAAATCCAGATCCTACTGCAAATGGATATTTATGGAATCTAAAGCAATGCAGGTTTCCTTTTGACGCGAGGGGACGCATGCGGAGCATGCTTTGTTACTAAGTTTGATTCGGGGGGGGGATTTATATGCCAGGGCTGCCTCATTCCTGCAATGCGGAGCGAAGCGTTCGGGGAACTCAAATATTGCTGTAGGTTTGATTTAGTTTGAAAATTATTTGCGTATTTCGGTTTTTTATTGTAAATTTGCCACAACTACCTATATAATAACTTATACCTAATAATAAACCGAATCTGCTACGCCGCCTGTGGATCCGTTGCTCGTCGCTCTACGCGCCGGGAATGTGGCTCAATAAGCCGCCGCGCAGTCTGAACCTATGATCAGAAACGCTAACATACCGACACGCCTCCGTGTCTGCTGCCCGCTCGTATACGCATGCGGCCTACGCCGCCTTGCCGCTGTCCTTCTCCTTTGGACCCTCTTTTCATCACTTTCATTTGCTGCTGGACCTTACCTTGTGACGAATCCGTCACAAGTCAAAGAGTATACATCAGAATCCGAATTGGCTGGACTGAATGCAAATACACTGAACCCTGAAGATGGAAATCAGAGCGAGGCCACCTTGCCGAAAGACGAGTCATTCATAGTGACCCTTGATAAAGCTATAACAATAACAAAATCAGAAGGACTCGTTGTCGTATTCGGCAGATTGAACAACGAAGGCTCCCCGAAAGCCACGAAAGTCGAGGGAAGACTTAATGGCGGCGCATGGGAAACTATCGGCTATTCCTACATGCAGTTCCGAGGAGGCCAAGGAACTATCGAATATTCAAAGCCCATTTACGCCGACAATAAGGAATATGATGAACTTAAGTTCACTGTGTTGAAGACAGCGCTTGGGTATGCGGATGGCAATAAGGTTCGTTTCAACAAATTCAATATCTTCATGCTGAAGAATGGAGAATTGTATCCTGATGGGCGTATTGACCCTTGGCGATTGAGTACAGATTATTATAAAGCTTATCAGGATTATAAATTTCAGCCCACCAGGGGTATCCTTGATCCCCGCAACCATTACGGAAAGAATATTAATTATCCTACGGAGACTCCTTGGGGTGAAAACAATACCTTTGATTACCAAGGTCGTACCTACGAACTCCCTACATTCAAGATGCAGGGCGACAACCAGATGCCACACGTAACTGAGCATACGGTCTATGCAATGCCGGGAGAAATTATACCTCTTGTGCCATATAATGAGTTGCCAAGTAATCCACGATACTATGTGAAATTCTCTCATTGGTATAAATATAATGTTGATAAAAACGGCCAACCACAGGCGCAGGATTATGCTCATATAACGGATGCCTCAGGAGAACGACTCTTTGATTTTCTTGTAGACCCCGCAGGCATAACTTTTACTAATAATGCAGGCTATTTTGGAGGAAATGGGTTGCCTCTTAAGTCGGGGGCTCTTTTTGTGATTCGTGATGCGGATGACATTAGGGAATTTAGTGAACTTGTAAGTGGAGGTAAGAAAGATCTTGAGGCGATATTAGCTGAAGATATTGACTTGAAGGGGGCATCGGTTTATATTGAAGGTCCCTACGCCGGTACTTTCAATGGCAATGGACACACAATAAGCAATCTTAATATTGAAGATAATGGCAACGGTGCTGTTGGATTCTTTAAGACGTTGGACGCTGGTGCCTCAATTAGAAACTTAAGGCTTGAAAATTGTAATGTTAAAAATGGTGGCACTGCTGGCATATTGGTTGGGCAAATCAATAGTGTCAACAATGGTAGTGGAAATGTAAGTCTATCCAATATAATGGTTACCGGAGATCTTGAGATAACAGGACAAGGTAATGGTGGCGGACTGGTCGGAAGTGTAGGTTACAATATTACGCTTGATGTTAGCAATGCGGGATATATTGGAAAAATAATTAGCAGTAATGAATCTGCTGCTCTCATAGGTAATGCTGATAATAATTCTATATATTGTTTTTTAAAGAATTGCTATGCTGATGCAGTAGTAAGAAAGTATAAAATTGATAAGTGGGATGGGTATTATAATGCTTGTGCTGCAGTAAATGCAAAAAGAGATAATAGAACATTTGATAATTGTGTGTTTAATATCTTGACATATACAACATTCTCTGATTTGCCAATTTATTCTTATGCTGAACAATCGGATGTCGAAAGCAATGGAGCGGCATATAGTTATGAACTTTCAAAATATGAAAATACTAATAAGGATCAATGGGGAGGACCCGATTATGCTAATCCGTCTCCGAGAAAAATATATATTGCCAAGGATAATTGGAAAGACTTTGTTTTGATACTAAAGAAAGACAATGAGGCATCAGTTATTTTGTCGGGATGTGATGGTTCGGAAACTATCGAAAATATAGAGTATGGATACTTTATTCTTCCAGATACATGGAATTATAATGGGAAATATGCTATTGTGCCATATATTGGGAGCGAAAACCTAAAAACAAATTTTGACTGGAATATGCCAGGACTCTTCACCGTGATTCAGCAAGAGGGATCTGATGAAAAAGATTATCATGCCTTTGTTTACCTTGATTCAAACATCAAGGAGTTTAAGGAGATGGTGTCAGGAGATACAGAAATCAGTAAATGGGGTAAAGATGAGGAATCAGACTATCCTATTCCTCCAATGTACCAGATTGATGATTCTGATCTTGAGACATCACTTGAAACTGGAGAAAAATATCTTTCAAATTCCGACGCTACCAATGGAGCTACTAAGCCTCAGAGTTGGTATGGCACATCTGCAACATTCTTTAAACCACTTGATACAAGTAAGGCTCCTACTGATGAGGCTAATCTTCTGCTTGGGAATGACTCGTTTGATATAGCTGCCGATTTCAGCCACGAGTTTGAGCCTTACTCGAGTAATAATCTTGATGATGATGCGAAGATTATCTATAGTCCGATAATCAATTTCCGTCATATCTTTCATGTAGTGTCAGGAAAAGTTTTCGCAGATGAAAATACTTGTTCAGCGGAGGCAAACAGAAATTACCTCAATGGCAAAAGAAGAGTAGTCTCTGCTCTCGCAGGGAAGGAATTTCATGTACGTTTGCCCAACGAATTCCCGGTTCCATTTAATCAGAAAGTAAGTAATTCAACATCATATAATGATAACATTTATTCATCTACTAACTTTTATTACAAATCCGGGGAAAATCAATATGAACGAGCTCGAGGTTTTGATATAGAAGTATTTAAAGATGGCGAGCCTGTAACTGAAAAACTATTCTATTTCGAGAAAAATCTGCAAGGTGTTGAGGCGCCTATCAGTCTCCCCGGTAAGCGTCAATATAAAGAAGGTGGTCCCTCTTATTATACTGCAGGGGGAGAGGGATTGGTACATAGAATGCTTGAGTGTGAGAATGCTCAGCCAGGAAGATATATAGTCAGAATCTTTGCATTGGATGATGAGAATAATCCTGTACATGTTTGGGATGATCCTAATTCCAAATTATATATGATGGAATACGACATCACTTTTCTTGAAGATGATGATGCATCATTTGTTGTAGAAAAAAGTATACCGGATACGCACAAAGACAGTTATCTTTCGCAAGAGGAAGTATGTGGTGATCCAGTGGTGTTCCTAAATTTCGATGAGTATAGGGCTTTTAATAACTCGTCTAATCCAGAAGACTATTTTATGTATGACAAGGATTATGCCAATTATTTCGGAGATGTAGAGGAAGATAAGCAAAAATCGTTTAAGTGGCCCACTATCTGGTCGCAATGTTCGTATTCATTTGGATATGCAGGCTTTAGAGATTATGACTATAATGAGTATACAATTGCAAATCATGCTTCCCAAGTGAATTGGGCATCATCTGCCCGAGGTTTTAATGATAATTTCCCTGGATCTCCATCAGGCCTTTACGATCGATTGTATTATGATACTGAAGGAAAGGAAAAAGGCTTCTTTTACTATGTTAATGCCGCATCCGATCCGGGGGTGACAAGTAGATTGAAAATTGATCGTCTTTGTTTAGGTTCTACAGTCGTTGTTACGGCTTGGGTGTCAGAATTTTCACCTGAGACAGAAAAAGCAAATGTCGCGTTTAACTTTTCAGCCGTCATGAAAGATGGCACACGACTTCGTCTGCATTCATTTATTACAGGATATGTGCAATCTGTGCCGAATTGGCATCATGTTTATTATTCTTTTGTGCCTGAATTGCCGGAAACAGTAAAAGTTTCAGATGTCGACCATTACGAACTTGAGGTGGAAAACAACTGTAAGTCATCTCAGGGAGCAGACTATGCGGTGGATGACATTAGAGCATATATCGTCACCCCGGAGATTACTGCCAAACAGCTTTCTCCAATGTGTGACGGTGAGGCGACTTCTACCGGTGTACAGCTCCGTACACGTTTTGACAAGCTCCTTGCTTCGCAGGGTATCGTGGAGTTGGACGATGATGATACAACTGAGACCGGTGGAGGCAATGGTGAGGAGAAGGAGGAAGATATGTGTACTGTCTACGTGGCGATGTTCGACAAAGCCCGTTATGATGCAGATCTTGCGGATGAGACAAAGACCATGACTGAGGCTTTACAAAATTCACTTGTCAGGTTGGAGGATGAAAAGGGAGAACTGCAGCAATGGATTAGTTTCAAGATGAGTAAGAATTTCAACAACCTTACAGATTTCAACCCTGCCAACCCAGAAGAAAAATATCTAGAAGCCTTGGGATATAAATCTGAAAAAGGAGTGAAGTACCTTGTTGCCAACATCAAACCGGACGCCACAAAGATTCAGGTCGGGAAAAGATACCTCGTGTCGATAAGGTTGGTTGACGGAAGCGTATCGAATGCACAAGAAATGACGCTGGAGGATTTTTCCGTAAGCGAGGATGACTGCGCGAAGTATGGAGTGCTGACTCTGCAGGGATCAGGCATTGTAAAGGTGGATGGCTTTGCCTACACTACCGACGACGAGATAGAAGTGTGTGCCGGACAAGCACCGGTGCTTCAGGTTGAACTCCTGAAAGTAGGTGAGGACAAGAAGACGGTAAGCACGGAGAAATATTATTATGACTGGTTTCTCGGCCCGATGGACGGTATGTCGGACGATGAGTTCATGCAACTGACCAATTTCCGTGATGATTATAAGGACGCGACAGAGATTCCGGTGGCTGATAGAAGGGTTCCGGGTCCCGATTTTGAGAACTTATCGGATGAGGAATATGCCACACTTGTGGAAAAATATGCCGCGATTGCCTCATTGGTGAAGGACGGCGCCCTTTTCCTCCATCAGTCAAGTTTTGTATTCCCTGAGATTTCTTCAGATCCTGATTTCAATAAGAACCTTGTCGTGACCGCCATTCCGATCATCGACGATCAGAAAGAGGATGGTGAGAAAGTGTGTGGAGGCGCAAGCGAGATACGCCTTAAGGTCCATGATGCCTCTCCAAAGATGTATGATGGTTTCACTGCCATCAACTATCCCGGATATATGACCGACGTGCCACTCCGTGTCGGACTACGCCAGCTTCGCGAGGTCAGCACCCAAGTGACGGAGGTGGTTACCGGGTCTTTGGAGGCTTTTCGCCACCTACAGGTGCCACTGCGAGCCATCAGATCCTATAAAGGTGATGAGAGTAAGGCTGAAATGAAGGTAGCCAAAACGAATAAAAAGGGAGACCCTGTGGATCCTTTCGTCTATATTGTGGAGACCAACGACCCGGCATACAAGACTCTTACCAAGCACCCCGGAGATAATCTTGTGGACTCATCACTTGAACTGAAGCCAAAAGAGGATGACCCAGGTCTTATCGAGGGACTTCTCCCCGTAGGAATAGTCACCGGATTGGCTGCGGTCAAGGGTCAGGATGACAATGCTGTGGAGATCGTCTTCTCAAAGGATATGCAGTTTCGCGAGGGATACTATTACAAGATGCGCTTCGATTTTGATGAAACCTTGGATGAGGCTACCGAGGCAACCGGTTATTGTCCGGGTCAGACTGTCTTCACCATCAAGGTTGTACCTGAATACCAGCGGTGGACCGGCAATGCGGGGCGCAACTGGAATAACGATGGCAACTGGACACGCATTGCGAAAAAAGAGCTCTTCCTCACCGCTTCTGACAGAAATATCGGAGGCGATAACGGAGTCTTGGCTGCCGATCATACTACTGACGAGGATGGAAATAATACCAATACCCTCAGCTATGCCCCCATGGATTTCACGAAGGTGATTGTTCCCAACGATGTCAATAATTTCCCGCTGATGTTTAAGCGAACCCAATCTGAGGTGATGACGCTTCAGGATAGCCAAAAATGGGATGAGGTGGATGCGGATGGAGAAGCCACTCACCATGTCGCCACCAAGGACATCAAATACGATATGGCTTCTCTTAGCCTTCCTGATGTGCTTGCTTGCCGCCCTTGGTATGCCAATACTTGCGATGAAATCCATTTCCAATCGGGAGCGGAATTAATGCGCCAGCAATATTTTAAACATAGCGAAAACTATCAGAAGGCTTGGGCTGACTTGGAGGTTGTGCCAAACCGCTGGTATACTCTCACTGCTCCATTGCAGCAAGTAGTGGCAGGAGATATGTATACCATCTCAGAAGGCGCAAAACAGAATACTGAGCTGTTCCAAGACATCAAATTCAATAATGATGAGTATGGACGATTCGAACCTGCCGTATATCAGCGCAGTTGGAACAAAGATAGCGAAGCCGAGGTGTACTCATTTGGCGACAATTCTAATGCATATACCGATGCCGCTGCAGGAATCTCGCTTAATTGGAGCCGTGTCTACAATCAAGTAGACGTGAACTATTCAGGTGGCGAGGGTTTCTCAATCAATACTCGCTTCAACGCCGATGAAGACGACAATTTTGTTCGTTTCCGTCTCCCAAAGGCTGACACCAAGTATGAATACTATACAAATGATGACAAGACGGAGAAGCAGGATGATAAGCAGATTGGAACGCGCGAAAATCGCCACAAACTGAATGAATTCCCGATGGAGACACCCCTCTCCGCAAGGGAAGATTCAAAGTACTTCCTCGTGGGCAATCCTTTCATCGCCCGCATGGATATGGCGAAGTTCTTCGAGGGTAATCGCGGATTGTCAAAGAAGTACTGGATAATGTCGGGTGACCGTCAGGATGCCTATCTATGGAAGGGTCACGGCGATGAGTTCATCTCGACTACAGACGGAGACGATAATGGCGAATGCGTAGCTACAATGCAAGGATTCTTCGTAGAAGCAAATGAAGAGACAACGAATCTGACCGTCAAATTCTCCGCTGACATGATCAAGGTGACGGATGGCGAAGGAGCCGCAGGTCCGCTCAAGATAGGGCGTAGCGTAGGAAGCGACCGTCTGCTGAATATCGTGGCTGAGGCAGGAGATGCGGAAATATCCCGAGCCGTAATCTATATTTCCGGTGATGCAAGTGGGGAGTATGACGCAGAGGAAGACGTGGCTATGATCGTAGACCGCAGTCAGGATATCCCGACAGCCGTCTATACGTCGGCTTCAGGGCGTGCGCTCGCAATCAACAGCCTTGACCGCATCGAGAGGACAGAGGTAGGGGTAGTTGCCTTGCCTGAGATGAGCACACTGCTTCGATTCGAAGGCGTGGAGGATGCCGACGGGCTGAAACTCCTCGATACTGCCACCGGCGAGAGCTTTGACCTTTATGACGGAATGACCTTCGGAGTGGAGGGTAGTTCGGCAGGGCGCCTCTATATCGTGCGTTCGAACGAGGAGCCAGAGATTGCGGAAGTGGCTGTAAGGCTCGACCGACGCACCGTGAGCGTGACGGCTCCGGCAGAGGGTATCACGGCGCAGGCGTTCGACGCCTCAGGCGTCTGCCTCGGCGAGTGGACCTCAGAGGGCGCAGGCTTGAGCTTTGATGTGGTTGCGGGTGTGATACTGGTTGACGTGACTGCTGCCGGACACCACCTGACACGCAAATTCATCGTGAAATAAAGCAAAAATTATGATAAACCGGTCAAAATATATGAGATATGTGGGGGCGTACATGATGCCGCTTCTGTGCATGCTGTCGGTCATAGATGCCTATGGCGGGGAGCCGCACCTTACGCTTTCCCCTTCCGACGTGGTGGACTTCGGGAAATTTGATCCGCGGCATGTGCAGACGAAGGTGGTGTATGTGAAGAATACGGGGGATGAGCCGCTCGAGATAATAAAGACGTTCAGGGGGTGTAATTGCACGAGCCTTGAATATAGCCATCAACCGATCGCGCCTGGCGACAGCGTGCCGGTGACGATCACGCTCGACGCACGCTCGCGCAAGCCGGGTCTAATCCGCAAGGCCATACGCGTGACTTCCAACGCCGACAACCGCGTGATGTCGATCTTCATACGAGGAGAAGTGTCGCGCCCCTTCCGCGCCGAGGACTGATCTCATACCTCCATAACTGCTTATAATAGTATAATTTGGGTGCATTACAATCCTAACCTTGTCATGACAATTAGATATATACAACCAATATCCGGCTGCTTGAAGCTTTTCATGAGCCTTATCCTGATTTGCGTATATTCAGCGATGGGCGCGCAGGAAATACAGGAAATCACTGGATTCCCCGGTGATCGCTCGTCGATCATCGACAACCTCCGCGCCAATCATGCCCACTCTTCATACCCTCTGAGAAACCTTGTGGATACGAGTAAACCGGTCAACAACCGCATGTATTTCTCCGGCCGCTCAGAAGACGATTCCTGGACAGAGGGTGCGTATCTTGAGGTTGACGTGAAGGCAGACGCCCTTGACCCTTCCAAGGATGAGGACATCTTCGTCATGATCCGCCGCTATCAGAATTCCACTTATCCCAACGCTCAGCCTACGATGATGGAGGTGAAGGGAAAGGTTGACAACAGTGAGTGGAAGACCCTCTTCTACTCATTCTTCCTTTTCCGCGGTCCGTATACTACGGAGTATTCCGAGGCCATCCCCGTAGCCAAACTGGCGGTAGACGGGGCGATGCCCACTAAACTGCGGTTTGAGGTGGTGACAACCAACAACAACCGGCGTTTCGAAAGCGTTGAGAACAGTTACCATCCAATTGGAATGACGGGTTTCGATGTGATTAAAATCAGGCGTGGCGATCCGTACAACTTCACGATGCTCGACCGGACGCATCTCACTACAGACTATCTGAAAGACATCCATGACTTCACGTTCGTTCCCTCTCACGGTGTGGTGGATCCCGTCAACTGTCCCTCAGAATGGTCAGAAATCACTGATTCCGATAGGCAGACGCTGAAGGATAAGGAAATAGATATCGAACTCCCTGATTTCACCTTTATTGACAGCTCCAATTCCAAATATGACCTTGATGCGGGACAGTACCGTCAGCGTACCCATACCATCGAGCACATTGTCTATGCCATTCCGGGCGACATGGTGATGCTCTATTCATACTATGGCATGACGGGAGTGGATAACTATCTTGAAAACTTCTCCCACTGGTATAATTATAAGACCGGCGGACGACTCTCCTATAAGCCGGACTGGGGCGACGGAATCGAAAGAGAATACGAGCTTCTTGACTTCCTAAACGACCCTTCGCAGATACAGATCACGGATAAGGCTGGATACTTCGGTGGCCAGAGCATGAACATTGAGAGAATCACGGTCAATTCGCCGGATGAGTATGTCGCCATGGTCAATAAACTAAATTCCGAGACAACGAAGCCTCATTTCGTGGAAATAACAGCCGACCTTGATTTCACGGGAAAGGAGGTGCCGATGATCAAAAGCTTCCACGGTGTATATAACGGCAACGGCCATAGGATCAGCAACTTGATATATGAGAATAAGGAGGACAACGCCGGTCTCATCTGCCAGACTACGTCAAATACTGTAGTGGAAAACGTAGTCATAGATGCTACCTGCCGATTTGTCGCCAAAAGCCATGTCGGAGGAGTGATTGGCCAGCATTCCAAGGGGAGCCTGACCATACGCAATATTCATACCGAGGCAACCGTATATGGAACAGCCGCCTCCCCGAGTGAGCAGACGGCGACCGGGCTCCTCGGTTATTGCAACAACGGGGCATATACGCCGCTACTGATAGAGGATTGCTATGTAGGGGGAAAGATAGGGAATGAGGCTACCAATCATGGATCAAGCCATAATGCTGCCCTCATAGGATGGTGGCAAACCAACGGAAATACAGCTCCCGCAGAATTGAAAAATGTAATTGTAGACTGTGAAATCACTGGCTATGACGGTGCAAACAATAGAAAATACATAAGAAGTTATCATAGCACCAATGAATATCCCGTATCAATTGATGCCGACGGAACAATCCACAAGGGCGTTTTCTCTTTCTATAACTGCTACGGAAACATTGACACAGAGGACCTCTGCTGGTTCACTACTTAGAGAGAGATACAGGTGCCCAATGAGGAGCAACTTTCCGTGCTTAAGGAGGCGGGTTGGACCGATGCGCAGACTCCGCCGATGGAGAAAGACTTAGAAGTGGATTTGACTGAATATCCATATACCCGCCATTATTCTGCCGGAACCGCAAAGCAATATATCGAAGCTGTCAATGCCATCAACGCACGCACTGACAGGGACACGAAAGTGTATTTCTACCTGAACGACGACATCGACTTCTCTGGGTATGCCGAAGACGAAGTCCCTATGCTCGGTGATAAATCTGAAACTGCTTTTACAGGTTTCCTTAATGGTCAGGGGCATACCATCAAAAACCTCAAGATGACGCGTAAAGGGTCGCATGTCGGAATAGTCGGATATGCCGATGACGGGATAAGGATTGAAAACCTTATCCTTGATGAGTCGTGTCGTTTTGAAGGTACGCAGTATGTGGCCCTTGTCGGTGAACATATCGGAGGAGCGATGAAGGTCTGCTCCTACAAGACTGAGGCAACTTTCATAGGAACCTCCTCCAACAGTAACAATGAGCAATGCGCTGCCGGTATCTTGGGTATAAATAAAAATAGAGAAACAAACAATGTCATAAACCTCAGTGACATCTATATCGGGGGAGTGGTTGGCAATCCGGATGATTGTGGAAACGTCAACACAAGGAACGCTGCTTTGATTGGATGGTTTGAGAATGAACAGTTTACCAACTCAAAGGAAATAGATAAAAGCTATCTCTATCGGATCTATGTGAATTGCACGCTCAATCATCCAGAGAATAAAGATAAGCAGAAGTATATACGCCACAGGCAGAATGGAGCAGAAGTGACGGAGGATATTGGGAGCCATAAGGTGAACAAGGCGAATTTTGAATTCGATTCCTGCTATGGACAGATTGACCTTACTGATAAATGCTGGCGCACTGATGTAAACGAGAGTGTGCTCCAGCGAGAAGGCTGGACCGACGATGAGAATCCACCAATGGATGACTCCGGCGCCTGCGAGGAGGGGTACACGGTAAGGGCTGTCAATAGCGTAGACGAATATAAATCTGTTGTCAACAGTCTCGGAAATTCTGAGTCAACAGCTAACATTTGCATTTCCATAAAGGCTGACCTTGACTTCGAAAATGTGAATGATATTCCTCTTATAGGCCCGACTCTGGAGAAAGCATTCCGGGGGATGATCAATGGCAATGGCCATACTATTAAGAACCTTACAGTAAAAAGAACAGATTCCGAAGCCGGGCTCATCTGTTGGGCAGCTGACGGTGTCCGGGTCGAAAATCTCATAATTGATTCGTCTTGCTTATTTGAAGCATATACTCACGTTGGACTCGTCGGGCGTTTGGTAGGAGGAACTATAAACGTCAAGAATATTAAGACAGACGCTACTGCAAGGGGTACGGCAGAAGGAAAAGAACATGCTGCAGGTGGAATTCTTGGTTTTTGTGATAATCAAGGTGCAGATAATGTTTTTAATTTAGAAAATATATATATTGGTGGAGTTGTAGGTAATGCAACAACTGGTACTAATAATGGCGCTATCTGTGGGTGGTTTGAGAATAGAAAATTCCCTAATACCTATAATTCTATGAGTACCATTAAAAATGTAGTGGTCAAGTGTGTTCTCAATCATGCAGATGGTACTTGGAAGAAATATATTAGACACTATTGGCCCAATGCAGATTTTATTCAATCAGACTCTGAGGGTTATTCAGTAAAGGCCAATTTCAGATTTAAAAATTGTTACGGCAACCTTGACAGCAACGACAAAGCTTGGCCCACTGCAGAGCCTACAACGGTTCTTGGATGGAGTAATATGGAAGTTCCAATGGTAAAAAATATGAATGTTAACCTGACGGAATATCCATACACTTGCCATTATTCGGCTTGCGATGCAGCTCAATATATCGAGATGGTGATGGCAATAAATTCTCTGTCTGACCGAAACGTTTACTTTGAATTGACTGATGACATTGATTTCACAGGTTATCCATCTCTCCCAATGCTCGGAGAAACTTCAACTAAGGCATTCTCAGGTTTCTTGAATGGTAATGGATACACCTTTAAGAATATGACCATATCAAAACCGACTACAAAAAATGTGGGTATGATAGGGAATGCAGATGATGGTGTCAGAATAGAAAACCTTGTCATTGATTCTTCGTGTGAATTTGTAGGAGATGCTAATGTCGGCATTGTAGGAAGCCTTGCAAAAGGCCATATAAGTGTGAAGAATCTCAATTCTTATGCTACTGTGAGAGGAACGAACTCAGGAGAACAGTCTGCGGGTGGTTTGATTGGCATGACCCCAGGTAAAGATAAAGAAAAGTATTGCATGACTCTAAAGAATGTACATATTGGCGGAGTCGTAGGTGATAAGGATAATCCTGGTGAGCATTTAAACGGTGCACTTGCTGGCTGGTTTGAGAGCAGGTCTTATAAAGCCGATACATGGGATCAGAGCGTGCTCGAAAATGTTGTAGTGGATTGCAAGTTATATGATCCGAATACCAATGCCAAGAACAAATTCATCAGAAATTTGAACTATACCGATAAGGAAGAGAAAATCGACGATGTGACATACGTTAGACGTAATATCAAATTCATCAACTGCTTTGGAAGCACTGATATAGACGATAATGATATGTGTTGGCTCCCGCTTGTCTTAACGGAGCAACTCAACGAATTCCCAAAACTTGATGGATGGAGAGATAATAAAACACCCGGAATATACGTCGCAGACAATGATCTTGATTATCTTGCAAACAATATCGGTAGTCGTGAGCCGGGGACGGTGGCTACATTCTTCTGTCCGCGTAACCCTTATGATGCAAAGGAAAACCAGCTGATGCTTCCGTTTGAAGCCGGGGAGGATGAATATCTCATCGCTGCCGACTTCAGCCAGACCTATGATGTTGATAAGCATCTGGACAAGGAAAACATGGTTGTCAACGCGCCTCTCATCGCCATGCGACACATTTTCCGCATTCGTGACGGAAAAGTGCTCGCTGACCAACTTTCAGGAAGCGTAGAAAACAATAAGAACTACCTGAAACGGAACCGCAGGATCGTCAGTGCTCGCGCTGGTGTCCCCTTCCAAATCCGACTCAATAATCCTGTGCCGGTGGAGAAGACCGCAGGGCGCTCAAACTATTATTACAAACTTGATGATGACAAATACGCCAGAGTGTGTGAGATGGATATCTCGGTTCTTGATGCGATAACGAAAGAAGAGACTTCAGAGGTAACCTTCAAATTCGGCGAAAAATTTTCAGGGCAGGGCTCACGCGAGATCGACGGCGTCTTATACCTAACCGGCGATGCAGGCAAGGAGTTCTACAGGATGCTCGAATGTGAGAATCCAGCGGTGGGAAGCTATATTGTGCAGATCAAGGGGAAAGATGACAACGGGGATGTGATAAAGATCTTCGGAACCAAAGAGGACCTCGTGGTGATGGAATATGAGATATCTTTCTTGCCCAAGCAAGGTGCATCCATGCTTACTGAGAAGGATCTCTATTCGAAAAACGAGTTCAAACATGCGCGTATAGAATACCTCGATGAAAATTATGGAGGGCCCCTAAGGCAGCCGAGCACACTTATTGACTTCGATGAATATATAGAGGTGCATGCTCTTGAGGACAGCACACTCAGGAAAAAACTCGTGAATATTGCCGGCAAGACCACCGGCGGTATGGACAAGGCATACTTTAAGTGGCCCCTTCCTTGGGAACAGTCAGACTATAGTTTCGGATATGACAAGCGTCAAGACTATAACATGTATATGCTGGCTACTCACAGCTCGCAGGTGCCTTATCACTCTGCCGCCGACAAATGGAGCAATAACGCAAAAGGTGAGGATGCTGGTCTTTTCGATCGCCTCTATTACAGGACAAAGCGCACCCTTGAGGCTCAACCTGCCACCTTGGCACTGGCAAAGGAGGTGGAAGCAGAGATGAAGCAAGGGTATTTCTACTACGTCAATGCAGCCACTGACCCCGGAGTAGCGGCGCGCCTTAACATAAGAAACCTTTGTCCGGGAAGTACAATACATGTATCAGCCTGGATAGCGGAATTCTCGGAAAATGTCGAGACCGCAAACCTCGCATTCAATTTCGTGGCAGTGCTCAACGATGAGGTGGAGAAGAAGGTGGAGAACTATCAGGAGCTTGGACTGGGCAACGGCGCCCGCATTACCTTGCATCAGTTCATTACAGGCTATGTCCCCTCTAACGCCAACAAAGGTGCTACCTCTGCCACGGCTGTGAACGAGGATAAGCGTGGCGAGTGGCTCAACATATATTACTCGTTTATTCCCCGTCAATCGGATTTCTTGCCTGGCGCACTGGCAAGCTATATCGACCATTACGAGGTGGAACTTGACAATAACACCAAGAGCAGTAAGGGTGCCGACTATGCCATCGATGACATCCGAGCATACGTGGAGGCTCCGACTGTAGAGTCGCGGCAACTTACACCTGTATGTGGCGACCAGGATGTGCGTATAAGCATCGCATCACCCTTCGACTCGCTTCTCGAAGTGGCTGGAGAGTCAGAGGCTACCTCAGATGCGGATGACGTGCGTGACGTGACGATATATTACGCTTTCGTCGACAAGGAGCTTTATGATGAGAAGATTAAGGACGCCTCCGATTCTGACGACATATTTGAAGAGTCTCTTGTGGCTGTAGGTGGAAATAAATATGGAAGCATTACGTTCAAGAGCAGATATTCAGCAAATCACAAGTATGGCTCTACCGATCCCGTAGCAGGGACGGCATACCGGTGGACCGACGATGAGACCGGCGAACGCCTTATCGTATTTGTGAATGAATTGAACGAGAAAGATGAGAACGCGCTTGTGCCCGGGAAGCATTACTATATCGTGATGAAGACGAGTAGTGATGGCAGTCCTGAGAATGGCGTTGCACAATTCTTCGAGATGGACGAGGACTGCACAGCAAGGTGTGAGATGACGATCACTCCATCCAGCATCGTGAAGATAGACGGAGTAGTGGAGACGGTGAAGGGCCGGATGGTGATATGCGAGAACACTTCGCCAATCATACAAGCCAACGTGACCGGTATCAATGAGGATGGCGAAGCGGTAGACTTGCAGAAGAATGCCATGTTCGATTGGTTCTACGGATCGATTTTGGAGTTCAAGCAATATAGTGACGGAACAAACGGACATCTTCTTGAAGCTGCATTGACGACGTTCCGCAACAGGTATCCCGACAGGAAAGATACAGAAGGAGTCACTGCTGATACTCAAAAAGTGGAAGGCCAGGAAATGCTGGAGCAATGGATGCTCGACATCATTGATAGGGCCTCCACCGAAATAGACCCTAACCTTGGCTTCCCTCTCCTCACGCTTTGTCAGCGTTCGTTTATTGTGCCTCCGGTGACGATTCCCGACGGGGAGAAGGAAGTTGTGGTCCGTGTGGTGGCTGTCCCAATACCACTTTCGAAAGAGGAAAAACCAGAAAATGTGATTGTCTGCACCGATCCTTCTGAACTGTCTGTGACAGTAGGATACAAGGCTCCAACGCTCCGCCATGGTTTTAAGGACATCACGTATCCGGCAGCGTTGGCAGACGTGCCTCTCCGTATTGGTCTTGACCAGATAAGGAAGGAGACGGAGACGGGATTTGAGATGAAGACCATCGAGGTGCCTGTCAGACTCGCCACATCGCCCGATAAGAATGTAATGGAGCTCGGCAGAGTCGCGGAAGAGATTTCCGCAGGTGTGACTAAGGAAGGATGCATCATCCTCGTACAGAGCAATGACCCGGAATTTGCTGACCTCGGACAGGTGGGTGATGACGGAGAGGATACCTTTGAATTCCCCTGGGTAGGGGAAGTGACAAATATGGTGGCTGGAACGGACGAAGATTCCCAAAATTACTTCCAGATGCAGTTGAGAGACGATTTTAAGCTCAAGGAGGGTTACTACTACAGGCTGCGCTTCGAATATGCTGAGCAGTTCCCCGAAACCGTCGCCGACGAGGATGTGAGCAATGACAACGTAGTATGCACCGGTCAAGATATCCTGACACTCAAGATAGTGCCGAAATACCAGCTTTGGACCGGAGGGGAGAACCTCAACTGGAACAATGATGCCAACTGGAACCGACTGGACGCTGCGGAGATCAATTCAGAGAAAAAAGAGGGCGATCACCGTCATTTCCTGACAGACGGTATTGAAGATAACAATGTCGTCAATGGCAATAAAGAATGCTACGCTCCTCTCGATTTCACTTATGTGGTGGTGAAAGATGGGGTTGAGGGTCCGTATCTTTATGCACCTTCCGAAACCTCCACTGTCAAGGATCGTCTTGGATCGGAATACATTTGGCCCATGAGTTCGAATGCGGGCGAGAATGCCTCTTCGTCCTATAGTGACTATCCGAAGGAAGGAGTAGGCAATGCCACTGAAATGATACAGTATGATATGGCCGCCATGGCGGTTGAAGACAAGGTTCAGGAGGATCCTGACGTGCGCTGTTGCCCCTGGTATGTCAACACCTGCAAA
The DNA here is from genome assembly GCA_964525115.1 of uncultured Sangeribacter sp. Lineage (GTDB taxonomy): Bacteria > Bacteroidota > Bacteroidia > Bacteroidales > Muribaculaceae > Lepagella. The sequence goes on from CAZGGB010000001.1 coordinate 40,155, forward strand.
GAGATCCACTTCAAGCCGGGTGGCACGATTATGAACCAGCAGCTCCTTCAATATGAGAAGGCTTGGGTGGATGTCGAACTCGATCATTCCCGTTGGCAGACGCTGTCGACTCCCCTTCAGGAAGTGTATTCCGGCGACTTCTATCTCCCAAGCAAGGGCGCGAGGGAGACCGGCGAGCTTTTCAACGACATCACATTCGACAATACCCTCGTCAAAAACCACAGGTTCAAGCCTGCAGTCTACCAACGTAGCTGGGACAAGGCGATGGCGAATTTATACTATCTCGATGCTTCCAATAATGAGGTAGAAGCGCCGCGCAATGTGGCGGTCAGCACCAAATGGAGCCATGTCTATAATGATGTGAAGGAACTCTATGGCGGAGGTAACGGATTCTCGATCAAGACGGATGTGTCGCTAATGGAAGAGAAAATGCCGGGAGAAGAGGAAAAGGTGCTCTTCCGTCTACCGAAGGCGGATAAGGAGTATTCCTATTTCACTATGGACGGTCTTGATGGCCATCAGACCGAAATGAAGCGTACGGAAGCTCAATACCGTCTTAACCAGACCAACGGCTCCATTAAGGCTGCCACTGCCACTGCAGGAAACTATTTCCTCGTGGGCAACCCCTTCATGACCCACATGGACATCAGGAAGTTTCTGGAGAATGAGAATAATGCGAAAGTGCTTGAGAATAAGTTTTGGATTGTCGCGGAGGGTGGACAAATCGCAGGTGGACTCGACGAAAATAATAACTTTGTCGTGGCCGATCCCGCGGATCCAGAGATGCAGGAGGATCCTACCGTCATCTCTCCGATGCAGGGTTTCTTTGTCAAGACCAAGAATGCGACAACCGAAGTGGAACTTAAATACGACGAGACCATGATGCGCCGCTATGATAGCCGTGATGACCATCCAGGCTATTTAACCGGAGTCACGCGTTCAGGATTAGACTTCCGGCTCAGGGTAGTGGCGGAATGTGGCGGAGCGTCCTCAGCGGCACTGCTTACCGTAGCAGAGGATGTCGACTCTGTCGGGTATGGCGGCGTTGAGGCCATTGACAACCGAGAACTTGACGTGCCGGCTATCGTCTATACTGTCGGTCGCGGAAGGGCCTTGAGTATACAGACGGCCACAGAGGCCGAAGGAGTGGAGATAGGCGTGATAGCTGACGACGAAACCTTGACATTGCTCCGATTCTCTGGAATCAGTGAGGATGAAGGGCTTATGCTTCTTGACAAGACCGACCTCTCACTGACTCCGATAGGGGAGGGGACGGAAGTGGCCGTACAAGGGTCGGCCGCAGGCCGGTTCTTCCTTACCTACGGCGTTGCTGACGAGGGAGTCATGAGTGGTATAGAATGGACACTTTCCGGAAAGATGCTGACGGTAACCGACCTTGCCTCGTCGGGAAGTCTGGAGGTGAGTGTCTATGATACGCTCGGTCGACGTGTGTCGCATGCTGAGACAGCGGACGACCGTCTGTCGGTTGAACTGGCATCAGGCATTTACGTAGTGGAGATGACAACAGCGAAGGATCGCCTCACGACAAAAGTAAGGTTATGATGAGAGCTTTGATCCTTCTTATTGCGGCGATCGCCGTCCTCGGAGCGAACGCTACGCCTCCGCGTCTGGAGCTTGACTCCGCTTACATAGACATGGGACATATAGTACGCGACTCGTCAGGGGAGGCCACGATGCGTTTCCGCAACATAGGAGGAGAGGACCTCCTGATACTAAAGGTGTTTACTGACTGTGGATGTACCGTAGTCTCCTACCCGACAGAACCTATAAGTCCCGGAGGGGAAGGGGAAATCGGGATACGCTTCAACAGCAAAGGTCGTCTCCCGGGCGTCTTCCGTAAGAATATTCGCATACGGTCGAACGCCGCCAATCCTCGTGAGACTCTCACTATCAAAGGTTTGTTGGAATAGAGCCCCATGCTTTTTGTAGGTTCCGCTACTGCTCTTGTAAAAAAAACTGAAGTTTTCAAGGGAATTTGAAAAAAAAGCATTAAATTTGCAGTTTGAATTGCTATGCGGTCGCACGCATGGGCTTTTTATCGTAAATCTACAATAACAACTAAAACTTATACCGCCCCCGTAATGGACAAGAACACAGCCTATGGCCTCATTCTCATGGCCCTCGTTTTCTTTGGCTTCATGTATTTTACAACGCCGGATCCTGCCGCTGTCGAAGAACAGGCTCAGACAGAAAAAATTGTAGCTGACAATCAAACTACTACCACTACGCTCTTTACAGATACGGAGCGTGAGTGGCTCGCTAAAAATATACTGTCGAATGGCACGCCTGTGGCTACAGCCGACGGAAAATCTGCCATAGAAATCAATAGCAACGGCGTAAAGCTTGCTCTCTCGGGAGATTCCATCTACGGCACCGTAAAGGTAAACGATAAAGTGCTTGACTGGAAAGACATAAGTTCTAATAATCTCTCGGCTATGACTGCTGCTGAGCACACTGCCGCTATCGACAAGGTGCGCGCTCTTTCAAATTCTATCGGCCGCTACGGTAGATTCGCTTCTTTCCTAACAGGAAATGAGAAAAATATCACTCTTGAAAACAATGTCATTAAGATAGATCTATCGTCAAAGGGTGGTATGGTTTCGCGTGCTGAGCTCAAGAAGTATGACACGGAGTATGACCCAGACGAGACTAAAAAGGTGAAGAAGAAAGTTGTGATGTTTGACAGTGAGTCTAACCAGATGAGCTTTACACTGCCGCTTCCTCAAGAAATCTCAACCTCCGACCTTTACTTCACTCCGAAGGAAGTGACAGATTCAACTGTGCTTATGGCTCTCGATCTTTCTGCCGATGCTTTCTGGGGAATTAAGTACACACTTCCGAAGGGTGACAGCTATATGATCAAGATGGAAGTGGTGCAGAAGAACATGGCTCCCATTGTGCAGAGCAATGTGCGCAAGCTTGGTGTCAACTGGCATCAGGATATCCACCGCCAGGAGAAGGGGCGTATGTTTGAGGAGCGTAACTCACGATTGGCTTATAAGTTTCTTGGCGGTTCGGTGGAGGAAATGAGCGAAAACCAGAACAAGAGTAAAGAGCGCCAGCAGAAATTAAAGTGGATTGCTTTCAAAAACCAATTCTTCTCCTCAGTGCTTATTGCTGACAAAAACTTTAATTCTGCCGATTTCAATAGTGAAGTGCTCAAGGGAAGCGTCTATCTGAAATCTCTTACAGCTGACGCTGAAGTCAACGACTATGACTGGAATGCCACTAATCCAGCCGGGTTTAACTATTATATAGGACCAAACCTATATCCTCTCCTTAATAAAATTGATAAGAATACGTATGAGGATGAAAACCTTAAGCTCACAAAGCTGATTCCTCTCGGTTGGCCAATTTTCCGTTGGATCAATACACTGATTGTGATTCCGGTATTCAACTTCCTTGGAAGCTTTGGGTGGAACTACGGTATCGTCATACTCGTGCTCACGATACTTCTCAAGCTTGTGCTTTTCCCTCTCACCTACAAGAGCTACGTAAGCCAGGCTAAAATGCGTATCCTTGCTCCGGACATCAAGGAAATCAACGACAAATATCCGGGCAATGAAAACGCTATGGTGCGCCAGCAGAAGACGATGGCCCTGTATAGCAAAGCCGGTGCAAGCCCGATGTCGGGATGCCTTCCGATGCTGCTCCAGATGCCGATACTCTTCGCAATGTTTACATTCTTCCCCAACTGTATTGAATTGCGCGGACAGTCGTTCCTTTGGGCTCACGACCTTGCTGCTCCTGATGCAATCATCTCTTGGAGTGGCAACATACCCCTTGTCACTGAATATTTCGGCAACCATATTTCTCTCTTCTGCCTCCTTATGACTGCTACTAACATCATATATACCCGCTCCACTATGCAGGGACAGAGCAATAGTATGCCCGGCATGAAGTGGATGATGTATCTGATGCCTCTGATGTTCCTCGTATTCTTCAATAACTATGCGGCAGGCTTAAGCTACTATTACTTCTTGTCGCTTCTCATCACTATCATCCAGACTTATGCCATCCGTAAATGGTTTGTCAAGGAAGAAGATGTGCGTCGCACGATGAAGGAGAATGCCAAGAAACCTCAGAAGAAATCAGGCTGGATGGCGCGTCTTGAGGAAATGCAGAAGCAGCAGCAAGAGATGATGCGTCAGCAGCAGAAGGCTGCCGGCAAGAAGCGATAAAGGATGCGTAGTTTCAGGATAATGCTGGCTCTTGTGATGCTTTTTGCATCATTGCTGTGGCTGTTGCTTGGCACCAGTGCTCCTGTCTATGCTATCATTTCTGAAAGGGCACAGATCATCCCTTCTGCCCTGCAGGCTTCGCTTGGCGCCACGGTAGTCTGGATAGTAGCCACAATACTTTTCGGAAGAATCTATTGCGCTACTGTCTGCCCGTTGGGAACGCTGCAAGATGTAGTCATATGGAGTCGGCGTAAAGCTGACCCTAAGCATACATTCAGGTTTGAGGAAGGTGGTAAGGTGAGATATGTAGTTTTAGCTGCATATATAGGATCGCTCGTATTGGGTATTTCTGCAGTTGGATTTGCCATCGAACCATGGAATATCATGCGCAATGCCGCTTCGACTGTGCGTCCCGACGACACCTTGATGACATGGGGAAGCATCGGAATCTCTGTTGCGATAGGAGCTGCCGTAGGAATCGCAGCTATAATTGCGATACTACTGTGGGCATGGAAGAGCGGGAAGGCATTCTGCACAACAGTGTGTCCTATCGGCACAGCACTTGGATGCCTTCATTCACAAGCGCTTATGCATATCGCAATAGACCCCGACAAGTGTATCAGTTGCATGAAATGTGAAGATGTCTGTTCTGCCAAATGCATTCAGGTAGAGAAGAGGCTCGTAGACAATTCCCGTTGCATCCGCTGCTTCGACTGCACCAGTGTATGCCCTAATGACGCAATTCGGTTCCAACTCAATAAATCTCGCAATCGGCAGACGCCTTTGTTAATTGAGAATTGAGAATTGAGAATTGAGAATTGGGAATTTGAGAATTTCCTTATCAGTAAGATTAGTCTGATTAGTCTAATTGGACTTATTAGACTTATTAGTTTTATAATAAGATGAAGCAATACCAAGACCTCCTAAGACATATACTCGAGAATGGACACCGCAAGGAAGACCGTACCGGCACGGGCACTATATCCACATTCGGATATCAGATGCGTTTTGACCTTTCGGATGGGTTCCCCCTTGTCACTACCAAAAAGACTCATCTTAAGAGCATCATCTATGAGCTTCTGTGGTTTCTGAATGGGGACACGAATGTGAAATACCTTCAGGATCATGGCGTGCGCATTTGGAACGAATGGGCAGACCCTGACGGAGATCTCGGACACATCTACGGCTACCAGTGGCGTTCATGGCCAGACTACAATGGCGGACATATCGACCAGATCAAGGAAGCTGTGGAGACTCTTAAGAATAATCCTGATTCAAGGCGCATTATCGTCAGCGCCTGGAATGTTGCCGATCTCGACAATATGAATCTCCCTCCTTGCCATGCCTTTTTCCAGATGTATGTTTGTGATGGGAAGCTCTCTCTGCAGCTATATCAGCGGAGTGCCGATTGCTTTTTGGGAGTTCCTTTCAATATAGCTTCTTATGCGCTGCTTACGATGATGTTGGCTCAGGTGTGCAATCTGCAGCCTGGTGAGTTCATACATACTCTGGGGGATGCACATATCTATCTCAATCATCTCGACCAAGTAAATCTTCAGCTGACGAGAGAACCTCGCCAGCTCCCCACTATGAAATTGAATCCTGATGTCAAGGATATATTTGATTTCAAGTATGAGGATTTTACACTTGAAAATTATGATCCATGGCCAGCCATAAAGGGAGAGGTCAGCGTGTGAAAGGGAACAAGAAGCAAATACCTATTTGAGAAATGGCAAAGAAAATAAAGCTGACGTTTATAAGCAAAAGTGATGTCAGGGGAGGGGCGGCAATTGTGACCTACCGTCTTGTTGAGGCCCTACGTTCCATTGGCGTGGATGCACGCATGCTGGTTTGTGAAAAGCAAAGCAAATCAGATTTTGTTGAGATTTGTGCCCCTTTCAGAAAAATCCAATATAGTTTCCTAAAGGAAAGATTAGATGTGTATGTTCGCAATGGATTCAAGCGTTCCACATTGTTCAAGATTGACCCTGCTTCAGAAGGGCTTCCATTGTGGAAACATCCATGGGTTAAGGAGGCAGATGCAATTTTTCTTGGATGGGTGAATCAGGGAATGCTGAGCATAAGGGGTATGCGTAATATCGTGGGGCTTGGGAAGCCTGTGGTCTGGATAATGCACGATATGTGGAATATGACAGGCATATGTCATCACGCAGAGGAATGTAGGGGGTATTTGAGTGAGTGTGGAGATTGTCCGCTGCTTGGAAATAAAAGTCAACACAATGATATCTCGCATAGAGTTTGGGGGTCGAAGGAGAAGCTTTATGGCCTTGGTAAAATAAAATTCGTAGCAGTCAGCACTTGGCTTGCTTCGAAAGCGAGTGAGAGCCGTCTGATGAAGGATATGGAAGTGGCTGTGATACCGAATCCGTTTGCTATCTACAGAGATGACAACGAAGAGAAAGAAGAGGAAGAGAAGTCGGGACCGGTCAGGATAGTATTTGGAGCAGCCCGTCTGGATGATCCTATCAAGGGGCTTCCTGTGCTTAAAAAGGCACTTGAGGTGCTGAAAAGTTCTTATCCTATTGTTGCTTCAGATGTGGAGCTTGTGACTTTTGGCGGGTTCAAGAATATTGAGAGTCTGAGAAATTTTGCCATTCCTCATGTCCATTTAGGGATGTTGAAGGGAGCGGAAGAGATCAAAAAGACATATGAAGGATGTGATATTGTAGTTTCAACGTCTGACTATGAGACCTTGCCGGGCACACTTGTAGAAGGCCAGGCATATGGTTGCATTCCGGTTGCAATTGATCATGGGGGACAACGAGACATAGTGGAGCATCTTCGCACAGGTTGGCTTGCCCCATGGAATGACTCTCCCTCGATCAGGGCAGGACTGATAGCCGAAGGTATTGTGTGGGCATATCGAAATATCGGAAATAAAGATATGAAAGCAAGAATGAGGGAATCTGTTGAGACCAAGTTCAGTGCGCAAGAAGTGGCGCGCCGAATACTTGACTATACATTCGCTGACGATCAATCAGAAAATTGGGATTAATGGCACTGCATCTTTGTGCTTGAGGCTGAAGATGCTGGAAAGAAAAAGGGGACGCGTCGTATGACGTGTCCCTTTTCTTATGAAAAGAAGTCGGGGTGACAGGATTCGAACCTGCGACCACCTGGTCCCAAACCAGGTGCGCTACCGGACTGCGCTACGCCCCGATTGCCGTTGGCTTTTCTTTTTTGCGATGCAAAGTTAATAGTTTTTTTCGGAATATGCAAGAGTTTTTGAAAATTTTTATTAATTTTGTCTTCAGACATGTATAATCGTAATAGATTCAGATAACATTTTAGTGCTTGATTCGTTAAAATAATGAATCGTAAAATATCGAGACGTAAAATATTATGAAGAATATTAGAGGTATACTGAGTGTGGTTGTGCTGTTGTTGGCACTGCTATCGACACAGGCGGCTTTTGCCGACAAGAATGATCCTAAGATCGCTTTTAAAGAGATGGCCTACGATTTTGGAAAGGTCTCTCTGAAGGGTGGAAAGGTGTCGCATAAGTTCTCCTTTACTAATGAGGGAGGTAAGAACCTTGTCATCACCAATGCTCGTGCAGATTGCGGATGTACTCGTCCTGAATACAATGATGCGCCTGTGGCTCCCGGAAAGGGTGGGGAGGTAAAGGTGACATTTGCTCCTGCAGCAAAAGGACACTTTTCCAAGAAGGTCACAATAACCACAAATGGCAATCCTCGAAAAACACGTCTTTTAATAAAAGGCGAAGTGGTGGAATGAGCAATTCATTTCTAAAGAAGAAGGGCGTTCCGTTGCTGTCGGTGGCTTTGGTGGCGTTGATGGCGATGGCTCCTGCCTCATATTCTCAAATTGAGAAGTCACTGGTCTTTATTCCCGAGAAGGTAGACTTTGGTTTGATTCGGGAGGAAAATGGGTCGGTGACTCATAAAGTGAAAGCTGTCAATATTACAGAAGACACGACCTATATCATTTCTGCTCGTACAAGCTGCGGGTGTTCAGCTGCTGAATTTCCGAATGATCCTATTGCTCCAGGAGATACGGTGGAGGTTTCCATAACGTATGACCCGATAAACCGACCCGGAAAATTCTTGAAGACTGCAAGATTTTTCACTGGCACGGAGAGAATAGGAAATTCAATAAAACTCAGTGGCACAGTCATTCCAAGCCGTGAAAATCTGGATAGGGCATATCCTGAGAAGGCAGGTTCTTTAAGATTGAGCTCCTTGATAATAAATGCGGGAGAGTTGTCGAGAAAAGAAGCTCGGCCGCTCTTTGTCGGTCTATATAACGACAGCGACAAACCATTGGCTTTATCGGCAGTGACGAATGCCAATGCTCTTGAAGCGGGTCTCGTGCCTGACACTATCGAGCCCTTCGGAATATCAACGCTAACTTTGATGCTAAAAGGGAGGAACATCCCTTCCGACGAAACTGAAATTCTTTACAAAGCCAATCTTATCAACCCCACTACATCTGACACAATAGTAAGCATCCCCGTAATCGGCATCATAAAAGGAGATTTTTGAAATATCTCTAATAAATGCGATAGTTGTTGCGTTACATTATAAGATGGGCTCAAAATAAAACGAAGTAACCATGGAACACCCAGAAAATGATGCAAAATATACGGGACTCCGCGTTAATGCCGGAGTGACCTCTAACCCTTCTGTAAATCCTTACCGAAAGGTAGTCAAGAAAAAACGAATTCTTACTGCGGGTGAGTATGTTGACGGAATCCTAAAGGGGGATGTCAGCCTGCTCGGACGTGCTGTCACTCTTATAGAAAGTACTGCGGAAGCTCATCAAGCTATTGCTCAGGAGGTAATAGAGAAGTGTCTTCCATTTAGCGGTAAGTCACGAAGAATCGGAATAACCGGCGTTCCGGGTGCCGGTAAATCCACTTCTATAGATGTCTTTGGTACTCACGTCATCAATCAAGGGCACAAGCTTGCAGTGCTTGCCATAGATCCAAGCAGCGAACGTACCCGTGGAAGTATCCTTGGCGATAAGACAAGAATGGAGAAACTATCTCTCGAAAAAGATGCCTTCATACGTCCTTCACCCTCCGGAGGGTCTTTGGGTGGAGTTGCCCGTAAGACCCGTGAAACAATAGTGCTCTGCGAAGCAGCGGGATACGACCGTATTTTCGTGGAGACTGTCGGGGTAGGGCAGAGCGAAACAGCCGTTCATTCAATGGTCGACTTTTTCCTCCTAATCCAGGTGGCAGGTACGGGCGATGAGCTGCAGGGCATCAAGCGAGGCATCATGGAGATGGCTGACGGTATCGCAATCAATAAATGTGATGGAGACAATGTAGATAGGTGTAAGCTGGCAGCCCAGCAATTCCGTACGGCTCTGATGCTTTTCCCTCCTACGCCAAGTAAATGGGTTCCGGAAGTGGTGACATATAGTGGCTACTATGGATATGACATTGATAAAGTGTGGGATATGATCGACCGCTATTTCAAATATGTAGAAGAGACCGGTTATTTCGAGCGTAAACGCAATGAACAAGCTCGATACTGGATGACGGAGACTATTGAGGAGCAGTTGAGAACTCGATTCTATCATACACCGGGCCTTAAGGAACTGCTTGAGCAGAAAGAACTCCGTGTGCTCAACAATGAGCAGTCTTCATTTACGGCAGCTAAAGACGTACTTGACTATTATTTTGAATCGTTGCGCAAATGATTGAAATACAAATTGATGAAATGATAGTCGATCCAAAATTCATCATATAACAAAAATTATCTTCAGATAAGAGTTGCATTTGTTAAAAAAATTAACTAACTTTGCATTGTTGCATAGCGTTTGCTGGTTGCAATTTTTCAAACATGGAACGTAAAAAAAGCTGATTTACGAATGGCATCATCATATTGGATATTTACAGATATTGCAGTATTCTGTGTAGCATTAGTGCTGACAGGAATCATAATACCTCAGATTTTGCTGATAGCATTTAGCAGGAAGCTCTTTGATGAAGTGGATGAACGCAAGATACATAAGGGTGTCGTTCCCCGTCTTGGAGGCATCGCGTTTCTTCCTGCTATCATCTTTTCCATATGTCTTGTGCTTGCTGTGAACATCAGTCTTGGTTTGGATGACTCGTCGCAAGTTTTTATGGATTGTAGCCAGACTATCATGTATCTCCTTTGCGCTGAGATGTTGATGTTTCTTGTTGGTATCGCAGATGATCTTATTGGAGTAAGATATAAAGCCAAGTTTGTAAGTCAGATATTATGTGCAATTTTCATTTGCGCATCCGGGGCCTATATCCGCAGCATGGAGGGAATACTTTGGATAGAGGAACTTCCAACTTGGATAGGCTGGTGTTTGTCAGGATTTTTTGTGGTCTATATTGTCAATGCCATCAATCTTATAGACGGTATTGATGGGCTTGCATCAGGATTGAGTGGAATAGCATTGATTTTTTACGGGATAGTGCTTGCAAATGCTCAGGAATGGGTGTTGTGTCTGCTTGTATGGGCACAGCTTGGTACGCTTGTGCCATTTTTCTATTTTAATGTGTTTGGCAATCCGAAAAAGCGTAAAAAAATATTTATGGGAGATACGGGATCTCTGACAGTCGGCATGTTGCTCGCATTTATTGCATTGAGTGTGACTGACATAAATGCGCCCGGGCTTACCAAGGACTATAATCAACTGGTGCTTGCATTTTCACCGTTGATCATCCCTGCATTTGATGTAGTAAGAGTATATTTCCATCGCATCAGGCAGCATAGGAATCCATTTTTGCCAGATAAATGTCATATCCATCACAAGCTTCTTGCATTAGGTCTCAATCAGAGGGCATCACTTTGTGTGATCCTATTGTCTGCTGTGGTGTTTATGCTTGTCAATGTATCGTTATCTCCATATGTGTCAGCAACATTGTTGATAATCGGCGATGTTGTGCTTTGGGTGTGCGGCAATATTCTGATCACCCGTGCCATCCGCCGAAAGGAGGCTCTTACGCATACGACACTATATGAATAATTGTTATTGTCTTAATATCAGATGAATATAAAATTATTAGTTAAGAGCACTTTTTCCCTGCTCGTCTTGGCATATCTTGCCACAAGTTGTAGTGCACCAAAAAATATTTCATATTTTCAGGGTGCTGAAAACGCAGAGGTGTTTGAAATTGCGGCTGTCCAAAATAAGGTCATAAAGATTGAGCCTTTCGATAAATTGTCAATTATTGTAAGTTGTAAGGATCCGGCATTAGCTCAGGTGTTCAACCTACATGTTTTTACCAATAGCCATGCACAAAAGTCTGGCGTAAATGGCACTAATTCACAATTCAGGGATTATAATGTAGGATATAGTGATGGCATCAACGGCTTCACTGTGTCGGAAGATGGTACGATTGACTATCCCGTGCTTGGAAAGATAAAGATTGCGGGAATGACAAGAGAAGAGTTGTCAGGTTTCATTAAAGGTGAAATAATGGGTCGTGGGCTCATTAAAGACCCTGTCGTGACTGTTGAGTTCCTGAATATCGGAGTCTCAGTAATGGGTGAAGTAAAAGAACCTGGTCGTTATGATTTAAATGCCGACGTTTTGACAATAGTCGAAGCCCTTTCACTTGCAGGAGACATGACGATACAAGGTAATCGTGAAAATGTAAAGGTAGTCAGAAAGGATGGAGATAAGGTGCAGACATATATTGTAGACCTTACTGATGCAAAGAAACTTCTTGATTCTCCAGCCTACTATCTGAAGCAAGGGGACGTGGTATATGTGGAACCGAATGCTATGCGTAAACGCCAGTCTACAGCCAACGGTACGAATATCACAAATGTCAGCTTCTGGCTTTCTGTCGCCTCTCTTATCACCACAGCCGCAGTGCTCTTTAAGAAATAGAATCGAGAGGGATTATGTGGCTGTTTAAGGAAAAGGTCGCTTCTATTGAAAAAAGCGGCATAATGAATGGAATGACAGATTGGCATTCCCATGTGCTTCCGGGAGTGGATGATGGCATTCAGACTCTCGAAGACTCTCTTGAGGTGCTAAGACATTTTGATACACAGGGTGTCGACACGCTATGGCTGACACCTCATATAATGGAGGATTACCCCAATACAACCGATGACCTTAAGGCTCGCTTTGAAGAATTGAAGAAAGTATGGACCGGGAATGTCAAGCTTCGTTTGGCATCAGAGAACATGCTCGACTCATTGTTTGAGGAAAGACTTGCAAAGCGGGATTTGCTTCCAATAGGAGAGAATGGTGATCATATTCTCGTGGAGACATCCTATTTTTCCGCTCCTATGGGTTTCGACAATATGATAGATTCCATAATGTCGGCAGGATATTATCCTCTTCTTGCTCATCCGGAAAGATATAAATATATGGATGAGGCAGACTATAAGAAGTTGAGAGAAAAGGGTGTCAAAATGCAGCTTAATTATGTCTCTATAGTAGGAGGCTATGGAGAGACCGCCCAAAAGAAGAGTATATGGCTTCTAAAAAACGGATATATTGATGTCGTAGGTAGCGACGTGCATAGGTTGAAGAGCAATCAGAGTCTGATAGGACAAAAACCTTCTAAGAAGGATCATCTTGAGATGCTAAAAGAGATAGTCATTGATAAGAATCGGATCTGAGATGGACAACAGGATACTGCTTAGAATGTGTAAGATGTCGGGTCATGAGATGCCATTCATCAAAGAAGCTTTTGATGGTGAATGGGTGGTGCCATTGGGGCCGAATGTGACTGGATTTGAAAAGGATCTTGAAGATTTTCTTTCCACCGACAAAAAAGTAGTGGCACTTTCGTCGGGAACTGCTGCTCTTCATTTAGGATTGCTCGGGTTGGGTGTCGAGCCTGGTGATGAAGTGATGGTGCAGTCTATGACTTTCAGCGCTTCAGTAAATCCTGTCAGATATGTGGGTGCAATTCCTGTGATGGTAGATTCAGAATCGGCATCTTGGAATATTGATCCGGTTCTGCTTGACCAGGCTATAGAGGATAGGCTCAAGATGACAGGTAGAAAACCTAAAGCCATAATAGTGGTGTGTCTTTATGGTATGCCGGCTGATTATGCCAGGATACTGGAAGTGGCTCAAAAATGGGATATTCCTGTGCTTGAGGATGCTGCGGAGGCTTTTGGATCATCATATGATGGGCAAAAGTGTGGCACATTCGGTAGATTTGGTGTCCTGTCGTTTAATGGCAATAAGATGATCACTACTTCAGGGGGTGGAGCCTTGGTGTGTCCGGATGAGAAAGCTGCGCGTAGAACGATGTATTATGCTACTCAAGCCAGGCTCGGATACGCATATTATCAGCATGAAGAGATTGGCTACAACTATAGGATGAGTAATATTTCTGCCGGCATCGGTCGCGGCCAGATGATGGTGGCTGAAGAATATATAGCTCATCACCGTCATCGCCAAGCTTATTACCGGGATCATCTTAAAGATGTCTCAGGCATAACATTGCATGAAAATCCCAATAGTAAATACGATAGTAACTTTTGGCTTTGTACAGTGCTTATAGATGATTCTGTCAGAGTCCATGGGGAGGAACAAACTTATTCGCAAGCCATTACCTCTACGGTAGGGGGCGCTGGAGGAGTGACTGGAGAAAGAGCATCAATCCATACAGATTGTGAGCCAAATCGCAATGTGGAAGCTATAAGGCTTGGATTAGCACAGCTTGGGATTGAGAGTAGGCCACTTTGGAAGCCGATGCATACTCAACCTGTGTTTTCCGGTTTCCCGTCATACACCAATGGAGTGTCGGAAGATCTTTTTCATAGAGGTCTCTGTCTGCCGTCTGGTCCATATGTGACAGATGAAGACGCAGACCGTGTGATAAATGCTTTGAAGTCCTTAATAATCTGAAAGCCAGATGAAAAAAGCAGCATTTGACCGAACATCCCTTCTTATAGGGGAGGAAGCAATGTCACGCATATCTCAGACAAAGGTGATAATCTTTGGGATAGGTGGCGTAGGAAGCTGGGTGGCTGAATGCTTGGTTAGGACTGGCATAGAAAAAATTACGCTGGTAGACTCTGATAATATTTCAGTTACCAATATCAACCGCCAGATGCCTGCCACTGTAGAGACTATTGGAGAAGTCAAGACTCTGGCAGCTAAGCGTAGGCTTCTTGAGATAAATCCAGAGGCAGAGATTGACATTTTTACATTGTTTTATTCTGCGGATACCTCGCATCTCATACAGCTTGCCGATTATGACGTCATAGTCGATGCGATTGATTCTCTTAAAGATAAAGCACTGTTAATATTAAATGCAACCAAGAGTGGAAGAAAATTCTACAGCAGTATGGGTGCAGCTTTGAAGTTGGATCCGACCAGGGTGAAAATTGCTGAGTTTTGGAATGTGAAAGGATGTCCACTTGCAAGGGCACTTCGGCAAAAATTTAAAAAAGAGAGGGAATTCCCGGCAAGAAAATTTTTGTGTGTATATTCTGATGAAGTGCTTGAAAATCGAGGTGCAACCCTTGAGACGTGTGAATACAAAGCTCAGATAAATGGCAGTCTATGTCACATTACGGCAATTTTCGGAATGACAATTGCCGGAGAGATTATAAAGGATATTGTGGAATCGGTGGAGAGTCCTTAGGTCAATAAATAACAATCCTGACTATGTCGATATCATTAAAATATAGACTCTTGCTGCTATCTATAGTGATTTCTGCTGTTTCGATATATGCAGAAATTCCTATGGAGTATTTTGTTTCAGTCACAGCTCAGGCATCCTCAGAATCGCTTGCTCCATATATGCTTGGCTCCTGGAATCAAGGGCGCTATGTGGAAGGATCTGGAATATGGCAAGAAGCCGGCATTAAAAAGTCGCTTAATACTAATAGGCGTTTCAGTTGGGGAGCCGGTGTCGATTATTTAGCAGGCATAGGATCTAAGACCGGCTATCAGCGTTGGTCGGAAAAATCAGAGACATGGGGCACTCACGATTTGAGGAGATCTGCTTTCAGACTAACTCAACTCTATGGAGAATTGAAGTATAGGGCTGCATATTTCACAATAGGAATGAAGAACTCAAAATCACGTATTGTAGACGATGAGCTCTCAAGCGGCGACTTAACTCGAAGCAATAATGCTGCTCCACTTCCAATGATTGCGGCAGGATTTATTGATTTTCAAGATATACCTTTCTTAAAAGGTTGGGTGCAGATAGATGGGGAGGTGATGTATGGCAAGTTTATGGATAACGGATTTAAGAAATCTGAATTCAATTATTATTCCGGAGTAGAAGCACTTAATCTTTGGTATAACTATAAGAGATGCTATTTCCGTACGAATCCATCAAAAAGATTCTATGTGACTCTTGGGATGCAAGCGGCAGCAGTATTCGGAGGTTCTGCATATACTTATAGGCAAGGTAAATTGGCAGAAATCGATCATAGAGGGTTTAAACTGAAAGATGCCTTCCATATGTTTCTTCCTATTGAGGGTGGTGAAGACTACTATACCGGAAATCATGTAGGGTCATGGGATTTAAAGGCAGTCTATAGATTTCGCGATGACTCCCGACTGAATGCATATTTTGAATGGCCATGGGAAGATGGGTCAGGCATAGGGAAAATGAATGGATGGGACGGTCTTTGGGGGCTCCAATATGATTTCTCAAAGAATGGAATTATCAATAAGGTGGCTTTCGAGTATCTTGATTTTACAAATCAGGCGGGTCCGCTGCATTTCGATCCTGACGATAATCCAGACAATCCGTTGACAGGGCATGCCCAAGGTGCTGACAGCTACTATAATAATGATTATTATGGGGCATATTCAAATTATGGGATGAGCATAGGAAGTCCATTTCTTCTTTCTCCAATTTATAACCGCAACGGTATGCTTAATTACCTTCACAATCGTGCTCGTGGATTCCATGCAGCTATAGAAGGAACTCCGACTGCTCGAATTAGCTATAGGCTGATGTATGGCTATGAGATTGCCGGAGGATATGGTTGGATTCCGAGTATGAAGAAGAGTCACTCTTCTTCAGGGATGCTTGAGTTGAAGATGTTGCCAATGGCAAAAAATCCGGAGCTGGAAATCGGACTTAGGTTGGCACTTGATAATGGAACGCTCAGAGGCAATAATTTTGGAACTCAGTTGCAGATATCATATCGAGGGGAATTAAAACTTAAAAAGAAATGAAAAAGATATATCTCTGCATAATTGTATTTGCACTATTGATAATGAGTGGCTGTACTCAATACAACGGATATATTGGTCCGATATTTGGATCATGGGCTCTTGTGGAAATGACTGAGGATGGAGAACCCATGGAAATTGAATATGAGACGATATTCAGTTTTCAAAATGAGGTGGTGCAAGTCTTAAAACTGATTGATCCTCCATATACGGTTATGCCCAGATATGGAAACTTTTCCATTTCTGAAGATGTCTTGACACTGAAATTTCAAGATAAACCCACTCCTGATGACAGCTATAAGTATATGACTCCTGAATGGTTGCATTTCCCCGAAGATGGACGCCCTATACATTTTGATGTCAAGAAGCTTAATGGCTCTGAGATGATATTAAGTCTTGACAATGAAGGAAAAGTCTTTGGTTATTCGTTTAAAAAGACATGGTGATAAGAAAAGTCCGGTATCCTGCAGGATCCGGACTTTTAAAATATTAAGTCAGACTTAGATTATTCAGCTTTTCCGTCTGAGCCAAGAACGTTAAGGATCTTGTGCTTGTAAAGTTTCTCCATTTCATCGCGAGCCGGACCGAGGTATTTACGCGGGTCAAATTCACCCGGCTTCTCAGCGAGGACTTTACGAACGGCAGCAGTCATGGCAAGACGGCTGTCTGAATCGATATTGATCTTGCAGACATCCATCTTAGCAGCCTTGCGGAGCTCTTCTTCAGGAATACCGATAGCATCGGGAAGTTTGCCACCATATTCGTTGATAATGTCGACATATTCCTGAGGCACGGAGCTTGAACCGTGGAGCACGATGGGGAAGTCAGGAAGTTTCTTCTCTACAGCCTCAAGCACGTTGAAAGCCAATGGAGGAGGAACGAGACGACCAGTCTTCGGGTCGCGAGTACACTGCTCAGGAGTGAACTTATATGCACCGTGAGAAGTTCCGATTGAGATAGCGAGGCTATCGCATTGAGTGCGAGCAACAAACTCGATTACTTCTTCCGGGTCAGTATATGTGTGATGGTCGGAGCTTACTTCGTCTTCTACGCCAGCGAGTACGCCGAGTTCGCCTTCTACAGTCACGTCAAACTGATGAGCGTAGTCAACGACTTTCTTGGTAAGTTCGCAGTTGTCTTCGAAGCTGAGGTGGCTACCATCGATCATTACAGAAGAGAAACCGTTGTCGATACAGTCTTTGCAAGTTTCGAATGTGTCGCCATGGTCGAGGTGAAGAACGATTTCAGGCTTTTCCCAGCCAAGGCTCTTTGCATATTCTACTGCACCCTGAGCCATGTAGCGGAGAAGTGTAGGATTAGCATAATTGCGTGCTCCCTTTGATACCTGTAGGATAACGGGGCTCTTAGTTTCAGCGGCTGCCTTGATGATAGCCTGGAGCTGCTCCATGTTGTTGAAGTTGAAGGCGGGGATTGCATAGCCTCCATGTACGGCCTTTGCAAACATCTCGCGAGTGTTGACAAGACCAAGTTTCTTATAATCTACCATTTTACCTAAAACATTTTTTCGCGTCAGAGACGTCGGATGACGCGCCTGACACAAGGTTATCTAATAATAGTATGCAAATTTAATTAATATTTTTGAATCTTGCACTATCCTTTTTGGAAAAATCGGCTTTTTTGGCTAAATTTGTAGTCGGAAAAGCGAATTTATGAATTTCGATAATAATATTTGGTCTAAATGGCCTGAAAAAAAGATATGAAAATTTTCAGTTCCAGAGATATAAAAGATCTTGATGCAGCAACCTGTGAGGCTCAAGGTATCGACTCGCTGACATTGATGGAGCGGGCAGCGAATGCAGTTGTGAAGGAAATTCGAGCAAGGTTTCTACCAAGCCGAAGAATTGTTGTGTTCGCCGGTCCTGGCAATAATGGTGGTGATGCTCTTGCTGTGTCGCGGCTTCTTGCAGAGCAAGGCTACGGGAATATCGAGGTTTACCTATTCAATGTCCGTGGTCAGCTTTCAGAAGAATGCGAGGCTCAGAAGCAGAAACTTGTGGAATCAGAATCGAAAGTGCAATTCAATGAGATCACGAGGTCTTTTATCCCACCTCATCTAAGTGTCAATGATATTATTATTGACGGCCTCTTTGGCGTTGGACTTCGAGATCCTCTGACTGAGGGCTTTGCAGCTGTAGCGCGTC
Source organism: uncultured Sangeribacter sp. (assembly GCA_964525115.1). Lineage (GTDB taxonomy): Bacteria > Bacteroidota > Bacteroidia > Bacteroidales > Muribaculaceae > Lepagella. The sequence continues at coordinate 58,666 of CAZGGB010000001.1, forward strand.
TGATCAATGAGTCGGGATCGTATGTGATAAGTATTGATATACCCTCCGGCCTGGCGGGCGAATGGAATAGCAAGTTCCTATTCCACAATATGGTGCATGCAAATCTTACGTTGACATTCCAATTCCCGAAACTTTCGTTTTTCTTCAGTGAGAATGCAGACATTATCGGAGATTTAGTAGTGCTTGATATTGGTATTGATAGAAAAGCCCTAAAAAGCATGAAGTCGGAATGGCTTCTGATAGAGGGGCGGACAATACATAAGCTTCTTCGACCAAGAAATCCCTTCAGTGCCAAGCGAGACTATGGGTCAGTGATGATATTTGCGGGAAGTATGGGTATGATGGGAGCAGCAGTCTTGTGTGCAAGAGCAGCCTTGAAGTGTGGGGTAGGACTTGCAACGGTGCATGCTCCGCGCACCGGACTTACAATTCTTCAGACTGCTGTCCCGGAAGCTATGTTCGAACCGGATAGAAATGAGAGGGTGATAAGTGATATGAGTCTTCATCATACCCATCAGGCAGTGGCTGTCGGTCCGGGATTGGGAACAAATGATCTCACAGTGAATGCCCTCGAATCGCTTCTGAAGACTTGTAAGTCTCCATTGGTGCTTGATGCAGATGCCTTGAATTGCATTGTGAAGCGTCCTTCCTTGCTTTCGATGCTTCCTCCACGTACTATCATCACGCCGCATATCGGAGAATTTGACCGTCTTTTCGGTGATCAGCCATCTTCGGAGCAGCGACTTAAAAAAGCGATAGAAGTGGCAAAACATTACGAAATTGTGATTGTGCTGAAAAGTCATTACACAATGATAGTCAGGCCGAGTGGTAATCAGATCGTATATTTTAACTCCACGGGTAATGCCGGAATGGCAACAGCGGGAGCCGGCGATGTTCTGACAGGTGTCATAGCTGGATTCTTGGCTCAGGGCATCCAGCCTGAAAATGCAGCAGCACTTGGGGTATTTATTCATGGACGAGCCGGCGACATAGCTTCGGAGGAAGTAGGTGAGTACGGAGTGATAGCATCCGACATCTCTGATCGTCTTGGACGTGCAATTAAAGATGTCATCGACCGCAAAGTGTAAATATAAAGAAAAATCCGCTCAAAAGCAAAAATCGCTCCAACCCAGCGACCTCAGGAGCTCTTAAATATATGAGATGGGCTCTTAATAAAAATAAGTCAAAACAACTTCATTATGAGAAAGACAATATTCATGCTGGCATTCCTGATAGTACATTCTGTTGGGATGGCGCAATCCACAAAGGTGCTCACTGCGGATAAAAGCAATGACTATGGCCTTGTATATTCTTTGCCTACTACAGCTTTAGAAGTGGAAGTGGTAGCTACTCATCAGGTCGGCAAGAAGGGTCCATATTATCTTTATGCGAAAAAGTCTATAGGCAGCAATAAGGCAATTGCAGAAGACTATGAGAAGTGGCAGATCACTGATGTAAGGGTGCGCCCCTATGGGGTGTCGGATTCCGGCACACAATATCTTATGCAGCTTCGTCCTGGAGCATTGACATCGATAACAGTAGATCCTAATGGAATGCTGCTGGCAATCAATAAGGATGTTGCGCCTTTGGCAAAGGGTACGCCTGTCAATGAGGCTAAATCAAGTAAAGTGAAATGGCCTTCGGGAAATGAATATCTTGACTTCGTAAATGAAGATTTCGTTGCGTCAAAGAGTTCTGCAAAACAAGCGCAATTGCTGGCAGAATCTTTGATGGAAGTTAGAGAATCAAAGCTTGCATTGACACGTGGCACAGCAGATGCAATGCCTGCTGATGGCAAGCAGATGGAGCTTATGCTTGCCTCGCTTGGCCAGCAGGAAGCAGCTTTAGTCGCTGCGTTTAACGGCTATGTGACGACTGACACCGTGACTCGTAAGTTTAGTTTTATACCGGAAGGGGATACAAACAAAATATTATTCCGTATGTCGGATTTTGTGGGGTTTGTAGATGACGATGATCTTTCCGGGGATCCGGTATATATTCAGATCGAAACACTTAATGAGGCATCTTTGCCGGTTGACGCTAAGGGCGAACCTAAGAAGCTGCCAAAAAATGCAGTGATATATAATATACCTGGCAGCGCTCAAGTGACCATATCAACGCTTGGAAAGAAACTTTTTGAGAAAGAAATACAGATGTCGCAATTGGGTATGACATTCGGACTTGATCCGTCGCTCTTCACTGACAAGAAGGAGCCTTCATACGCGGTGTTCGATCCAATCACAGGAGGACTGCTTGAAATTGGTTCTATGTCAGGACGCTGAAACTCTTTTTTCGCAATAGAAAAACTACAATATAAACTAAAACAATGGCAACAAAACCTTTCCATTATCAAAAACCTTTTGAGCTTGGTCCTGACACGACGGAATATAAGCTCATTACAAAAGACTATGTAAAGACTGAGGACTGGAATGGCCACGAGATGCTCGTAGTCGATCCTGAGGCACTCACCGTTATCGCAAATGTAGCTTCACACGACTGCTCATTCATGCTCCGTAGGGAACATAATGAGATGGTGGCAAAAATCCTTCATGATCCGGAAGCTTCAGAAAATGATAAGTTTGTGGCTCTTACGATGCTACGCAACGCTGAAATAGCAGCAAAAGGGGTATTGCCTTTCTGTCAGGATACAGGTACTTCAATTTGTGCAGCTTATAAAGGCCAGAATGTCTGGACAGGATGCAACGACGAAGAGAAAATCTCACTGGGAGTCTACAAGACTTATACTGAAAACAATCTTCGCTATTCCCAAAATGCACCGCTGACTATGTATGATGAGGTCAACACCGGCTGCAATCTCCCTGCTCAGATCGACATACATGCTACAGAGGGAAACGAATACAAATTCTTATTTGTGGCAAAAGGTGGCGGCTCCGCCAACAAGACATATCTATATCAGGAGACAAAAGCTATTCTCAACAAGAAGACTCTTGTGCCTTTCCTGATTGAAAAGATGAAGACTCTCGGCACTGCAGCATGCCCTCCATATCATATTGCATTCGTTATTGGCGGCACAAGTGCCGAGAAGAATCTTGAGGTGGTCAAGAAAGCATCAGTGAAATATTTCGACAATCTTCCCACTACGGGCAATGAATATGGCCGTGCATTCCGTGATGTAGAACTTGAGAAGGAACTTCTCGAGGCGGCACACAATATTGGTCTTGGTGCTCAGTTTGGAGGTAAGTATTTTGCTCATGATGTGCGTGTGATCCGTTTGCCACGTCATGGAGCTTCCTGCCCAGTTGGTATGGGTGTAAGTTGCTCGGCCGACCGTAATGTGAAGGCTAAGATCAACAAAGACGGCCTCTGGATTGAAAAACTTGATGAGAATCCTGGAGAACTTATTCCGGTTGAACTCCGTCAGGCTGGCGAAGGGGAAGTGATTGAAATCGATCTGAACCGTCCGATGGAGGAGGTCCTTGCAGATCTTAACAAGTATCCTGTATCTACACGCCTATCTCTCAAAGGCACTATCATAGTAGGACGCGACATTGCACATGCAAAGATTAAGGAGCGTCTTGATGCAGGGGAACCGATGCCTGATTATCTTAAAGAACACCCAATCTACTATGCAGGCCCAGCTAAGAAGCCGGAGGGTTTGCCATCCGGATCATTCGGTCCTACTACTGCCGGACGTATGGACTCTTATGTCGACCAGTTCCAGGCTGCAGGTGGATCTATGATTATGATAGCTAAGGGAAATCGCTCTCAGCAAGTGACAGATGCATGCAAAAAGCATGGTGGCTTCTACCTTGGCTCAATTGGTGGTCCGGCTGCGATCCTTGCAAAGAACTCGATAAAGAATGTTGAGCTACTCGAGTATCCTGAACTTGGAATGGAGGCAATCTGGAAGATCGAAGTTGAGAACTTCCCGGCATTCATCCTCGTTGACAATAAGGGTAACGATTTCTTCAAGCAGATCAAACCCCGTTGCCCACTTGCATAATGATTTCTGACATTCTATAATGGCAGGAAATCAGCACAAATCACCATGGAGATGGATTCCCTCGCTTTATATAGCTGAGGGAATCCCTTATTGTGCCGTAAATACCCTCCCTGTGCTTTTCTATTGTGAGCTTGGAATATCAATTCCTGAGATCACAGCATGGACCGGGCTATTGTCTCTTCCTTGGATGATAAGGCCTTTTTGGAGTCCCTTTGTAGATATATTCTCAACTAAGAGGATGTGGACATTGGCTATGCAGTTGCTGATGACATTCTGTATGATGGCAGTCGCACTCTGCCTGCCCACTTCCTTTTTCTTTGCTTCTACTCTAAGCGTCTTTGCATGCATGGCTTTTTTCTCAGCTACTCACGACATAGCTGCAGATGGTTTCTATATGCTTGCACTGACTGAAAAGCAACAGGCAGACTTCGTGGGCATCCGCTCAACATTCTATAAGGTGGCGACGGTGCTTGGCCAAGGAGGACTTACATTGCTTGCCGGATGGTTGGAAAGCCGAGGCATGCAGCCTGCCGGAGCCTGGGCTATAGTCTTCTATTGCCTGACCGCAGTCTTCTTTTGCATATGGCTTTGGCATACACAGGCACTTCCTAAACTTGCCGACGACCATCCAATGGGTGCAACAACACCATCTGGAATTGTCAAGGATTTCTACATGACGTTTGTTTCCTTTTTTAAGAAAAAGTATATAGCGGCAGCCTTGATTTTCATGCTTTTGTTCAGACTCCCTGAAGCAATGTGTGGGAAAATGGTGGCAATCTTCATGAAAACTCCACTGGAAGAAGGTGGACTTGGACTGTCGCTCACAGAAATTGGATTTGCAAATGGCACGGTGGGAGTCATTGCGCTTTTGGCAGGTGGGGTATTAGGTGGTATTGCAATAGGAAAAGGGGGATTAAGAAAGTGGTTGTGGCCGATGGCGTTATCTTTGGCATTGCCTTGTGTGGTGTATTGCATTCTCGCCATACGTCCTACCATTGATTTTTATCTTATATGTGTCGCAGTAGGTTTTGAACAGTTTGGCTATGGATTCGGACTAACGGCACTTATGATGTATATGATATACTTTGCACGAGGTGAGTCTGAAACGTCACACTATGCTTTCTGCATTGCTTTTTCAATGGCTGGCATCATGCTTCCAGGTATGGCTGCCGGTTGGATTTTTGAGAAAATAGGTATGTTGGGCATCAGTGGATTCAGTCATGGAAATGCGTTTGAAGTTTATTTCTGGTTTGTGATGCTCTGCTGTCTGACGACATTCGTTGCCTGCTGGATAGTTGGTCCATCAATCAGGGCAATAACAAAACAACAACAATAATATAAAACAATATGAGATTATTTCTTACATTAGCTGTCGCTTCGACAGCAGTATTCACTTGTGGAGCTACTTATATGGATAAGTATCAAGCTTCACAAGCTGACCCCAAAATCGAGATACCGGATTCTACCGGGTTTAAGTTTACTGACGTTAAAGTCAATAAGACCACATCTGTAAAAGATCAGAATAAATCAGGTACATGCTGGGCCTTTTCAGGAACGTCTATGATAGAAGATGATGTAATGCGCAAGGGTGGTCCGGAGCTCGACCTTTCAGAGATGTGGACAGTAAGGAATTGCTATATCGACAAGGCAAAGAAATTCATCAGCACGGGTGGGAAAATAAATTTTGCCCAGGGTGGATCGTTTGCTGATGTCACATATGCCATTGACAACTATGGTGCTGTCCCTGAAGAGGTGTATGCCGGTCTAAACTACGGTGAAGATAAGCATTCCCACTATGAGATGGCAGCTGCTCTTGAGGCATATCTTAACGCCATAAACAAAAATCCGAATAAGAAACTTACCACGGCATGGCTTCCCGGCTTTATTGGCATTATTGATGCCTACATGGGTCCTGCAGTAGAGAGCTTCACTTACAATGGCAAGACTTATACCCCGGAGTCATTTGCAAAGGCAATGAATATAGTGCCGGATGAGTATGTTTCATTTACAAGCTATACTCATCATCCATTCTATAAGCCTTTTGCTCTTGAGATTTCTGATAATTGGTTATGGTCAGAGAGTATCAATGTGCCTATGGAGGAAATGAAGAGAATCGTAGATGAGGCGCTCGACAATGGATATACAGTAGGTTGGGCAGCAGATGTCAGTGAGAAAGGATTCAAATGGCGTAAGGGTTATGCTCTTCTTCCGGAAAAGAAGGCTAAGGAAGACATGGACAATGCTGAAGTGGCACGTTGGACACAGCTTTCTGACGCCGATCGCGATGCAATGCAGTATGACATCAAAGGTCCGGTGAAAGAACGTAAGATCACACAGGAAGATCGCCAGCGTACATTCGAAAACCGTGAGACAACCGACGATCATGGTATGGTGATAGTTGGATATGCTACAGATCAGGAAGGCAATCGCTATTATAAGGTGAAGAATTCATGGGACACTAACCAACTTTACGGTGGCTATCTCTATGTCTCAGAACCATATTTCCTTGAAAAGACATTAGATATTATGGTCAATAAATCAGGAGTTCCAAAGGATATCGCAAAGAAAGTTGGACTGAACTGATTAAAATGTGATAGTAAAAATGGCGGCAAAGATATTTTGTCGCCATTTATGCGTTATATAAATATGGAAGTAAAAGCGAAAAAGGCATTGGGGCAGCATTTCCTTACCGATCTCCCCACTGCGGAAAAGATAGCAGATACGATATCAGTCAAGGAGCTGACTGCCATATGTGGCTCAGAGAAAGGATCTGTATGGGGTTCTCTCCCAGTATTAGAAATAGGTCCCGGAATGGGTGTGTTGACAGATTTCCTCGTTTCTGCCGGTAGGGATGTGACTGCTATCGAGATAGATCATGAAAGTGTAGAATATCTTGGTAAATATAAGAAGGGGCTAAACGTGATAGAGGGAGATTTCCTTCGTCTTGATCTCAATGAAATAATACCCCGTGAAGCTGTACTTATTGGTAATTATCCCTATAATATATCGTCACAGATTTTTTTCAAGGCATTGGACTACCGCGAGAAGATACCTGTGATTTCAGGTATGTTGCAGAAAGAGGTAGCGGAGCGAATATGTTCGGGCCCCGGATCAAAGGTCTATGGTATACTGTCAGTACTGCTTCAGGTATGGTATGATTGTGAATATCTTTTCACAGTCGAACCGGACGTTTTCTCACCCCCACCAAAAGTAAGAAGTGGCGTGTTGAGGCTTACTCGCAATTCGAGAAAAGAACTCGAAGTAGACGAAAAGAAATTCAAAACAGTTGTGAAGACTGCTTTCGGACAGCGTCGCAAGACACTTCGTAATTCCTTGTCAGGGATGATTCCACCTAATAGCCCACTTCTTGAAGATCCTATTCTTAAAGAGCGCCCGGAACGCCTTAGCGTAGAACAGTTTATTTATCTTACCAAATCAATCAGCTGAGAGGCTATATGAAGATTCTTTATATATTAAGCGGGACTGAGGCAATGGGAGGTGCTACCAAGTCATTCCTTGCTATGGCTGACTCTGTAGCTTTAAAAAGTAATGAGATAGCTGTCGTCGTGCCTAATGCTGATGGTATTACTCCGATCTTGAAAAGCAGAGGATGGAAAGTTGTGGTTGTGCCTTATATGTTTAGTACACTCCCATATATATCTTGCTCTCCTCGTGATATCATTAGGTTTATTCCCCGTCTTGTGATGTCAAGACTGTTAAATAGGAAAGCGAGAAAGATTGTTGAAAGCTTTGCTGAAGAGTGGAGGCCGGATATCGTGCATGAAAATACGTCTGTCACAGATTTGGGATACCATGTTGCTCAGAGATTGAATGTTCCAAATGTAATACATATCAGAGAATATGGTTGGAGAGATTTCAGGCGTATTATTCCTAATCTGAGGAAACGTATGATGTCGACTAACAGTTATATGGTGGCAATAACTTCCGACCTGCAAAATTATAGGGGTAAAAATATTCCAAAGAGTCGCTTCAAGGTGATTTATAATGGAGTGGTAAGTGGCGTATCCATAAATTATAAAGCGGAAAAATCTCCTTATTTTTTTTATGCAGGAAGAATTCAGCCACAAAAAGGAGTTGGAGATCTGATAAGCGCTTATATAAAATATGCTGAAGGGGAATTGAGGTCAGGATTAAAACCTCTTGGTCTGAAATTGGCCGGTGCTGATAATTCCGAATATGCAGAAGATCTTAAGATTCTTCTTTCAAAAGCCGGAATAGATGATAAAGTGGAGTGGCTTGGCGAAATTGATGATGTGCAGAAATATTATTCAGAGGCAGCTGCAACAATTATTCCATCCAAATATGAGGGTTTTGGAAGGGTGATGCCTGAGGCAATGGCTGTCGGTTCTCTTTGTGTGGTTCGCAATTCTGGAGGACTTGCTGAACAATTGAAAAATGGAAGGGACTTCTCCGGACATGATATCGCCTTCAGTTTCGGCACAATTGAAGAGTTGACGGAATGTCTGTCAGAAATTACCAAGTCGTTTTATTCCGGACATGAATATGAAGAGGGGGGGGTATTCTATAATATGATAGATGATGCGAAGAAGGTAGTGAAAGATTTATATTCATATGAGGCAAACGCAAATGGAATTTTAAACTATTACTCAGATATTCTTAATCATAATATAAGATGATAAAAAAAATATTTTTCGGATTTGGGAGATTTCTTCACATATTCTCGAAGATTGAAGAGCATTGTAAAAAAATCACATGTGTAGTTTATTCCGGCTACTGCTCATCAAAATTTAAGAGTTTTGGCAGAAATGTTGTGATTAAGCCTTTTATGCAGGGGCTTAAAGGAGAAAAATACATAAGTATTGGAGACGATAGCTATCTCGGAGAAGGCGTATTGCTTACAGCTTGGGATTCATTTTTGGATCAAAAATTCATACCTGAGATCAGTATAGGCAAGAATTGCGGAATAGGAGCAAATTCTCATATAACTGCAATAAATAGAATAATTATTGGTGACAATGTTTTGACCGGACTAAATGTATTGATCACAGACAATGCTCATGGAGCTACTGAAAGAAATCTTTTCGACTTAAGCCCTAATGAACGTCCGTTAGAGTCGAAAGGTCCTGTTGTCATAGAAGATAACGTTTGGATTGGAGAAAAGGCTTCAATTATGCCCGGTGTGATAATTGGGAAAGGGAGTATAATCGCAGCCAATTCTGTAGTGACTCACGATGTGCCTCCTTATAGTGTTGTAGGTGGTATTCCGGCAAAAGTCATCAGACAAATGTAAAAACGCCGCAACCTAATGGCCGCGGCGTTTTCTTACATTGTAAAATGATATTTCTTATCTGTCTTTGTACATATCGTCGTAGTATTTCTCATATTCACCAGAAGTGATGTTGTCCATCCATTCTTGATTATCAAGATACCAGCGAACAGTCTTTTCAATACCTTCCTCAAACTGCAAGCTGGGTTCCCATCCAAGCTCTGATTGCAACTTTCGGCTGTCTATAGCATATCTCATATCATGTCCAAGACGGTCTGTAACGAAAGTAATTAGTTTTTCAGAGTGTCCTTCTGGATTCCCAAGAAGACGGTCTACGGTCTTTATAATGACCTTAATTAGGTCAATGTTTTTCCATTCATTGAAGCCACCGATGTTGTAAGTGTCAGCAATTTTCCCTTCATGGAAAATAAGGTCGATTGCGCGTGCATGATCTTCTACGAATAGCCAATCACGAACGTTCTCTCCTTTGCCATACACAGGAAGTGGCTTGCCATGGCGAATATTGTTAATGAATAGAGGGATCAGTTTCTCTGGGAACTGGTAAGGACCATAATTGTTCGAACAATTTGTGACGATTGTAGGCATACCATAGGTGTCATGATATGCTCTTACAAAATGGTCGCTGCTTGCTTTAGATGCGGAATAAGGAGAATGAGGATTGTATTTTGTGGTTTCGAGGAAAAATTCAGTTCCGTAAGCCATGTCATCCTCGCTTGAGGCCTTTGTTGTAAAAGGTGCGGGAACTCCTTCCGGATGAGTTAATTCTAGAGCACCATAGACTTCGTCGGTTGAGATGTGATAAAAACGTTTCCCTTCATATTTCTCAGGGAGAGAATCCCAATATTCTTTGGCTGCTTGAAGCAACGCAAGAGTTCCCATCACGTTTGTGCGTGCAAATGTGAAAGGGTCTTTTATTGAACGATCGACATGGCTCTCTGCAGCAAGATGAATAATTCCATCAATTTCATATTCTTTGATTACGCGTCGCATCTCTTCCAGATCGGCAATGTCTGCGCGCACAAAGGTGTAGTTGGGCTTATGTTCGATATCCTTGAGATTAGCCAGATTTCCGGCATAAGTCAACTTGTCAAGGTTGACAATATGATAGTCAGGATATTTATTTACGAAGAGTCGGACTACATGGCTACCGATGAATCCGGCACCTCCGGTGATAAGTATATTCTTCATATCATTATATATTATGATTTTATTTTATTAGAATGGGTATTAGAGAGTTGCGTCAGCTATACCAGCCGGAAGAATACTTTTGACATCGAATACCACGCCGTTGTCAGCATCTTTGAGCAGTCCACGCACATTGACATTAATAAACTCACGATGACCAACTGCAAGAATGACTGCATCAAACTTCCCTTTTAAATATTCCGGGCTTGAATCTGTCAATTTTATTCCTAAGTTGCGTTCTACAGTTTCAGGGTTAGCCCAAGGGTCTGCCACTGAAATGTTTGGGGTATATTCTTTAAGGGTGTTGTAAATACTTGATACCTTAGTGTTGCGTATATCGGGACAATTTTCTTTGAAAGTAATTCCAAGAATAAGAATATTGGCATCCTTCACCATTATTCCTTTCCTGTTCATCACATCGATTGTACGTGTAGCAACGAATGGCCCCATGGATTCATTTATTTTGCGGGCTGATACCATTAGCTCCGGAATTATTTCAAATTCCTTGGCTTTATAGATCAGATAATATGGATCAACAGATATACAATGTCCTCCTACAAGACCGGGAGTGAGTTTATTGAAGTTCCATTTTGATCCTGCTGCTTCGATTACATCTTTAGTGCTGATACCCATCGCATTGAAAATACGCGACAATTCATTAAAGAAAGCTATGTTGACATCTCGTTGGGCATTCTCAATGACTTTTGCGGCTTCTGCAACTTTGATAGAAGATGCTTTGTGAGTGCCATTTATAAGCACAGAGTTATACACAAAGTCGACGAAATCAGCCACTTCCGGAGTTGAGCCGGAAGTGATTTTCTTAATCTTTTCTACAGTATGTTCTTTATCTCCCGGATTTATACGTTCCGGAGAGTATCCGCAGTAGAAATCTTCATTGAATTTAAGACCGCTTTCTTCTTCAAGAATGGGCACACAAATTTCTTCGGTCACTCCAGGATAAACAGTGGATTCATAGACTACAATATCCCCTTTTGACAAGACTTTCCCTACAGATCTTGAAGTGTTGATGATGGGTTTCAAATCCGGAAGATTATCTGCATCGATTGGAGTGGGGACAGCCACTACATAGAAATTACAATCTCGAATATCATCAATATTTGCAGTGCATTTAAGCCCATGCTTGTTGAGAGCTTCTCTGAGCAGTTCGTCAGAGACTTCAAGGCTCCAATCATGTCCGGCATTAAGCGCGTCTATTCTTTTAGAATTGATGTCAAATCCGACTGTCGGATATTTCGTTGAAAAAAGCCGGGCAAGAGGTAGACCTACATAACCCAGTCCCATCACGCATATTTTAATATTTTCTTTACAAAATTGTGAAGAATTATCTTTGGTCGAGATTTTCATGATATATCAGAGGTATTATGGTTCACTCTGCAAATTTAATGAATATATATCAAATTTTCAAGTATAGATTGAAAATTTGTGAGATAGGGTCTTATTCTTTTGAAAGATTTTTAATACATTTCTTTAGAGAGTCAGTCCAATAGGGGACTCGAGTCCTGAAAGTCTCTTTCAGTTTTGTCTTATCAAGTACAGAGTATGCTGGACGGATGACTGGTGACGGAAATTCATTGCTGTGGCAAGGTTGAATGTCGCAGGTCGTGTTGCCGGTAATTTCTGCTATCGACTTTGTGAAGTCATACCATGAGCAAACCCCTTCGTTGGAATAATGGTAGATTCCCTCATTTCCATCCATCTGTCGGTTTTCAATGATTGTGAAGATGGTGTCTGCAAGATCTTGGGCATATGTAGGAGTCCCTACCTGATCAAAGACAACCTTCAATTGTGGACGAGTGGCTGTTAACTCTTTCATCGTTTTGACAAAATTCTTGCCATATTCAGAATACAGCCATGCAGTGCGGAAAATAAGAGCCTTGACTCCTGATTTTTGAATTTCCTGCTCTCCGTGGAGTTTTGTCACTCCATAGACACCAGTTGGATTTGTGGGCTCAGACTCTGTGCGTGGAGTATTCCCAAGTGAACCGCCAAATACATAGTCGGTGGAAACATGTATCAAGGTGCCATCATTTTCTTTGACGGCGTCTGCAAGGTTTCTGACAGCTTTTGCATTAAGTAGTTCGGCAAAGTCTGCGTCTGTTTCCGCTTTATCAACATTTGTGTATGCGGCACAATTGACAATTATCTTTATATCATTATCTTCTACAGTTTTCTTCACGTCTTCAGCATTCGTGATGTCGAGTTCTGCAACATCAGTGAAGATATAATTGTCTTTTGAATCCTTGACGGCGTTGCGCATGCAGTTGCCGAGTTGCCCATTAGCTCCGGTAATCAGAATATTCATAATGATTAGTATTTAAACGGGGAGTCAAAATCCCTTAGGTTAGAATGTCTAAGATCTTTTTCAGATAATATAGCTTTTGACATATCTATTTTCCAATCAATGTCAAGAGATGGATCAAGCAATGAGATGCCACCCTCTGTCGCAGGATGGTAGTAGTCGTCACATTTATATTGAAAGATCGCATAATCACTCAAAACGGAAAAACCATGGGCAAAACCATGTGGAATGAAAAACTGAAGATGGTTTTCTTCAGAAAGTTCTACCGCGACGTGTTTTCCGTAGGTAGGAGATCCTTTACGCAGATCGACAGCAACATCGAGGACTTTGCCTTTGACACACCTGACGAGTTTCGCCTGAGAGTGTGGTGGACATTGAAAGTGAAGTCCTCGTATCACTCCATAAGATGAGCAAGATTCATTGTCTTGAACAAAATCAACGTTGGCTACTTCTTCATCAAAACGTCGTTTTGAATAAGATTCGAAAAAATAACCTCTGGAATCAGAGAACACATCAGGCTTAATTATCCTTAGCCCTTCTATATCAGTTTCAAATACTTTCATCAGTTGCTAATTTCATAAGATACTGTCCATACTGATTCTTGATCATCGGCTTTGCGATTTCGATAAGCTTTTCTTTAGAAATCCATCCTTGCTCGTAGGCTATGCCTTCCAGACAAGCAATCTTTAATCCTTGTCTCTTTTCAAGAACTTCTACATAAATGGAAGCCTCTGCAAGAGAATCGTGGGTGCCAGTATCAAGCCATGCAAACCCACGGGGCAAAGTCCTGACTTTAAGCTCTCCTGTTTTTAAAAACTCTTGATTGACTGTAGTGATTTCAAGTTCGCCACGTGCAGATGGCTTTATTATTTGAGCGATGTCAACGACTTTATTAGGATAAAAATAAAGTCCGACTACTGCATAATTTGATTTTGGTTTACGTGGTTTCTCCTCTATGGATAAGCAATTCCCATCATCATCGAATTCAGCTACTCCGTAGCGTTCCGGATCGTTGACCCAATATCCAAAAACAGTTGCTTTATTTAATTTTTCAGCATCCTTGACAGCTTCCTTTAAGACTCCCGGGAAATCAGGTCCGTGGAAGATATTGTCGCCAAGCACGAGGCATGCAGCATCATCTCCTATGAAATCTTTCCCAATGATGAAAGCCTGGGCAAGTCCGTCGGGGGAGGGCTGCTCAGCATAAGAAAAGTTAACACCATAGTCTTTACCATCTCCAAGAAGGCGTCTGAAAGCAGGAAGATCTTGTGGTGTAGATATTATCAAAATGTCCTTTATCCCTGCTTGCATTAGCGTAGAGATAGGATAGTAGACCATTGGCTTATCAAATATCGGGAGAAGTTGCTTACTGACTCCTTTTGTTATTGGGTATAGTCTTGTGCCAGATCCCCCGGCAAGAACGATTCCTTTCATTTCAATATTTGATTTCTTGTTTGTTCAGAATGATTCCTTGCTTATCGCATTTACTTATGAAATTTTCTAAATCCTTTTTATGATGTTTGTGAAGCATCGGATAGAAAATGAAATCGGGAAGCGCACTTTTTAATGCAATCTTGAGTTTGCTAATAGTTCGTTGTAAATTGCTTAATGAAAAATCAGCATATTGAACCGGAGTTTCCCAATCGCCATATAAGAAATGTAGATGTCGCTTATAATTTCGGGGTATATTGATTTGAAGCCCTTTGAATTCATGACTTATGGTATCAGTGAAATCTTCTTCGAAAAGAAAATCCACACCGCAATTTCGTATGCCACTTCCAATATCTTGCAATACATATATATCTATGTATTCTCCGTTTCTCATAAAAGAATAAAGACCAATTCGTTCGTATCTTATAAGTTCGAATCCATTATTCCGAAGATTTTCAAGATTATCTTCAAGTAGATTCTCGTCTTCTTTGAGAATACACAGGTCGATGTCCTCATCCCAAGTGATGAAATCATTGTCTCTTACTATACCAAGCAATGAGCCGAACCCAGCCACGACCTTAATACCGGCTCCATTCATTAGGTTGAGGAAATCACGGAGATTTTCAAGTGCTACTTTCTTATCAATCTGTTTTATCCCAAGATACAGAAATTTTCGCTTATAGTGAAACCATCCTTTCGACGTACGTTTCCTTGCCATTATCCTATCTCTTCAATTGTTTTATTACATTCACGACTGCATTTTGGAATGTAAGGTTCATAAGATTGTTTGATTTAGAGCCCTCTTTAGGAAGATTATTGAAAGTTTCATCTATGATGCCAGCGAGTTGCTCCGCTGATTCAGGATCAAAAAGACGGCCATTGCTTGAGTCAATCAGACATGAAGATCCACAAGCTTTTGAGAGCAATGTATAGCATCCCCCCAATAGCGCTTCATTAGTTACTGCGCCAAAAGCTTCTGTAGTGCTTGGAAGGATAAAGACATCAGCAAGGTCAAACCATGCTCTGATGTATTCATCATCGTATCTGCCCACAAATAATATCTTTTTTTCAGACTGATTTGCTAAATGTATAAGATCTTCTTTAAGTGGACCGTCTCCAACAATTACAGTAGTGAATTCTGTTTTAGTCAGGTCAATAGCTTTTATTAGGGTCGGAATGTTTTTTACATTAACCAGTCTTCCGACGTAAAGGAGTATCTTTTGATTTTGGAGGTTGAATTTAGTCTCAAACTCTTTGGCAATTCCAAGAGCTGATTTATAGAGAGGCAGCTCAATTTGTTCATCTCTAATTATTGGCATCCAAATGCCCTTTTTATAACGTCGTTGATACCAGTCTCTGACCTTGTCATTGACAAGAATAAGGTCGTCTAAAAATGGCACGACAACTTTTCTTGCAATTGTATGTATGAAAGTGAAATCCTTGCCATTTTCTACCATATCCAGACTGTCATCACACATTGATATGACCTTTATGTGTCGCTTTACCAGCCATTTGTATGCCAGAACTTGTATGGTGAGAAGTTTGAACTCAGGAACTATTACAATTTTAGGCTTTGAATCTCTTAGTATTTTCCAGATATTTTTATAATAATGGAATCCAAATATATTCTTTTTGGATAGAAAATGCGGGCGAAATTCGCATCTTGAGTTAATTTTTTCTACTTGAAAATCTTGAGAGTCGTCTGAGCGAAACATAAAATACATTTCACAGTCAAGTATACTATGAATAGCATTGTATGTATCCACACGATAAGGTGCGATGCTTGTTCTGAAAAATAAGTTAGCCATTTGTAGCTATATCTTTTAATGCGTCTGTCAGGATTTTGTTATCGTGTCGGTTGCGTATGGCAATCCTAATGTACTGACGATCTCGTGGAAATCCTTTCTTTGAACTGCAATCTTTCACCAGGATATTGTGTGATGTAAGAAGCTTGACTGCTAATTCATGGGAAGATATGCCTCCAGTCAATTCACAAAGGAAATAATTTGCTTGTGAAGGTATTACTCTTAGATATGGAATGGTCTTTAGTTCTGACAGGAATATATCGCGTTCTTCTCTAAATTTTCTGCAAGCAATGGTATAATCTTTCTCATATTTTCCATAAATTTGCATATAGAATTCGGCGAAAGAGTTAATATTCCATATTGCTACATCCTTTTTTATATCAGATATAAGGCTGGTGTCTGCTGAAGCAAGCACTCCCAATCTAAGACCTGGCACTCCATATGATTTGGAAATGCTTTTCATGACGCATAGTGTGGGATGCATCTGGAGAATGTGATCTTTTATTAGGGTGTTTTCGTTGCCCTTGTCTGAGAAATCTACAAAAGACTCGTCGATAATTATTCTAATATTTTTTTCTTCTGCCCATTTTATCAGACGAATTAAGTCTTCTTTAGATATAAAATTCCCTGAAGGATTATCTGGATTGACGATTAGGAGAGATTTTATGTTCTTGTCAGAAAAGAAAGCCATTAAGTCGTCGGCTGTGTATGAAAAGTCTTCATTGTCAGGGTAGAATGCCACGAGCGACGAAACATCACGTCGATTAGGATACTCTTCAAATGTTGGGAAAATAACACCGAGCTTTCCTTCAATTGAATTCATGAGACTTTTGATAAGCTCTGCAGCCCCATTGCCGACTACCACATAATTTTGCTTTATACCAAAATATTTTGATGCAAGAAGAGAATTTACAGCCATCCCTGAAGGATAGTCTCTCAATAGAGATTCGAAGTTGGCCTTCATTTCGTCGACCATTCGTTTGCGAGGGAAATATGGATTTACAAGATAGCAGAAATCGATTAATCCTGGATATCTCCAATATCCTCCGTAGCAATGCTGAAGTTTATTTAGCTTTTCTTCAGGAGTGGCAAATATTGTCTCTGCAATTTTTAGATCTTGTATGTCATCAATTTCATACCAAGGTGAATCTCCAATGGATAAGGCTTTGATATTTGTGGTCTCCATCAATGTCAGCACCCGGAGCACCTGCTCATAATACTCATTTTCACCGAGCACCTTTATATAAGCTTCAAGAAATGGAAGATAGTGATCGCTACAGAATTCTTTGCTAAAACGATATACGTTGACGGTCTTATAATAATATGGAACATCTTCGTATTTGAAGGCCTTTTGTGGAATAAAGTTTACAATATTGTCATCTTCATCAATCCGAACCATTGTTCCATCCATCCAAGTTTGATATTTCGCTACAAGCGCAACATTAGAATACTTGGAATAGGCTGCAGTCTTGAGGATGTTGTCACTGAATATTAGATCACTTTCAAGAAGAAGAGTGTCATCTTCTCTCATGTATTCTCGTGCTAACCAAAGGGAATATATATTATTTGTCTTATCATAAATAGGATTATCGACATATATGATATTGCGGGTTGGATATTTGCTGTCTATGTATGCCCTAAGTTTTTCTCCCTTATATCCGGTGACTATAATTATTCTATCAAGGTCCAAATCATTGAGTTGATTTAGAACTCTATCTATGAGGCGAGTTCCATTGACCTCAATCATGCACTTTGTGTTTTCGGCAGTCAGATCTCCCAATCTTTTGCCCATTCCGGCCGCTAAAATTATAGCTTGCATTTCGATTGCTTTTAAGGGATTATGACAGAATCATTCAGGGTTTTCTTTGGTGCTGTCTTGCGATTGTGTTTTTCTTTCAATTCTCCTCGCAGTAACGCAGGGAGAGTAGAAAGGATACCCCAGCATCGTATGATTTGCTTTTTGGGTTCGGAAAAAATGCGATATATGAATTCCATATGGTTTTTAACCATCCATTGTGGAGCTCTCTTGATATTAAGGCCACTATAGAAATTAAAAGTGGCTCCAATTGCTATCATGATTCCATGCTTTAGATGTGGCTTAAGCATTGCCATGAAGCGTTCTTGCTTCGGAGCTCCGAGGGATATCCATATAATATCGGCTTTGTCTTCCTCTATGATGTTAGCTATACCTTTGTAATCAAAATCTTCTACGGGTAGGAATGGCAACTCCCTGAATGTCATTGTCGCTACCGATGGATTTAATTTTGTCAATTCTTTTTTCAGACTATCTAGAGTACTCTGCTGAGTGCCTAAGAAAATCATTCGGTAGTTAGTTCCTGTTATTATATCATAGAAGATATCGCTTCCGGCATATTGATCACGTTTGATATTATAGATCCATTTAAGATATACCGGGACGTAACTGCTGTCACAAATGGAAAACATTCCACCGTTGATAACATTCAGATACTCCTTGTTTCTGTATGCATTGTTTAGAATATTACCGTCGGATACGCAAATATAATCACTTCCGGGCTGTTCCAGTCGTGATGATATAGCCTTATGAATCTCGGATCGGTCGAATTCATAACGGATATTAAAGTAGCGTTCCATTTTCAGCGTTCAATGTTGAATTCATAACGAATAATTAAAAAACGTTCCATGAACGCCGTTTATTTTATTTGTGTCATTATTTTTCGATTATATTATCGGTTGATATGTCGAAATACGCTTATTTCTTATTGGCGTACGACATCATTTTGGGTCGGCGTGTTGGCTTGTTTTAGAGCATTCGATAGCCTCCTTGAGGGCATCGATAAATCCTCTTCCATTTGTAATGTCAGGTTCCATATAATTCCCTTCTCCCCATTCATTCCATGATTTAAGGAAAATGATTTTCCGTTCATCTGATTTGTTTTTTACGGCATCAAGTGCCTGTAAAGCATGTCTCTTGAAAAATTCAGGAGAGGAGTTATACAGAATAATTCCAAATCGCCCTGAACGTGGAGAATGATCCCATTGTGGCATCAATACGGGGGCAACATCTTCGGAATATTCTTTTTCCGTCACGAGATAAGGATACAACTCTCTATAGTCTTTTGCGTAGGGCGGGAGGTTATGAAGTAATCCGTGGATATATTTCTTTGCATGCTTCACTACTTTGCCTAAAATACCCATTTTTTGAAGCATTGGACTCATTTCCTTGTCAATCCTTGGATACATGACCATATCGTAGCCTTTTGCAATAAATTTGTCCTTGTCCATTTCCGGTTTGCCAAGGTTGCATACTAAGAAAAGACCGTCAAATCCTTCTTTTTTTGCCAGATCTTGAAATCTCTCGAGATACTCTTGAGGAATAGCTTCAGGATCATATATAAGAAAAATAGGACGATTACCGACTTTCATGTATCTTTCGTCTCTAAAAGCTCTTTTGAGATATTCGAAATGTTCGAGGATGTCTTCTTCTCCAGGATATGTCTGCTCAATCAAGATTTTATTATTGGAGGAGCCATCATGATTCCATTTCTTGGCATACCAGGAATGATTTGCCCATCCAAGGCAAAATGGAAAATCGGGTTTACCGCTTTCCAAAACGGCATCAAAAATGTCGCCCATAAGGCGTTTCCCGGCAAACCAGTAATGCCAATACATGAATCCAGAGACTCCAGCTTCCTTTGCCATGGCGGCTTGGGCTTCCCTTACTTCCGGATCTTTCAGATTGTAGTAGCCAAGTTCTGTCGGTACCCTTGGCTGATCATGACCTTTGAAGTATGATTTCGCTTTGCCGACGTTGGTCCATTCTGTGAATCCCTTTCCCCACCATTCATCATTTTCCTTAAAAGTGTGGAATTGTGGAAGATAGAATGCTATTATTTTCTCATTCATTCGATTAGACGGTTATAAGTCGAGTCTTCTTCTGAATATTCATAATCTGTTTCTGACTCTCTTTTGGAGTATATCTTTTCTCCTTTTGCCACATAGATTCCTACTACATAAGGGAAAAGCCAGGAGTACCAAAATGGGTATGCTCTCTGAAGAAAACATAAAGTGAGCACAATCAAGAAGCTGATGGTGTATCTATAGTCCGGACGGGCTGGAATTACTGTCAGATAGAAAATCAAAGCAAGTATAACTCCTACCATTCCATAGTTTAATATGTATATTTTATAGCCAGCTCCACTGATCAGATTCATATTTGCCTTTGTTTTTACTCCAATCCAAAAGTATTTTGACTTGACAGCCCTTTCATATTCAAAATCAGTATTGTCAAAAAATCGGTTATTGCCCTTGATGCCTGAACTTTCATCATATTCCAGACGGCTGATGATCATTTCATTGAGCGCATTATCTCCGCCACTCCACATATATGCCCCTCCTCCTACAAGAGCAATGGCTCCTAAGGATACCAGAGCTTTTGTCAGGCTGTTTACTTTTAAAAGTAGGAAACCAACAATACTAAGTAAATAGCCAGCTAATGAGAAGGAAAATGCAACTCCAAGAGCCATGATTATCAGCCACGGACATTTACGGAAGTCAAATTTATTTGCCATCATCAAGAAAGTGCTTACAAGTGCCTGATGGCCTGGCTCGAGGAAGAAAGCGTTAAATCGCTCGAATGTTCCGTAGTCGAATGTGGTCTTGAGATAGAAAATATAATTTGTAAAAGGCTTATATACAGGGTGTACGAAAGTTCCGAAAGATGGAAGAGAAGTGAATAGAAGTGCCCAATACAGCAGCAATCCTGGAGCAAGAAGAATGGCATACCATTTTGTGACAAATTTCAGAAGATCTTTCTGATATTCATAAGGAAGCTGAAGAAGAAACAACACTGGAATATATTGCAGCATTGTCATTATGCCGTTGATCCAGCCATCGATCCATGTAGACCACAAAGTTAGAAGCACGATTGCTAAAATCACCCATCCCAATTTTGCATCAAAACGGAACTTGATAGGAAGAAAGCTGAAGCATATGAGCATGCTTGCATTGGCTAAGACAAGTAAAATGGGCATCGGCATCAGCGCCATTATCCACACATATGTGGATGAAAGAAGCCACCAAATGTTGATTATTTTAAATAATGTCCACATTATCTTTTTATTTTCTCCTTGATGAGTGTCGTGATGGTCTCACGGTCGTTTTTATCAAGCCCGAGCGCAGCCGCAACAAAAAGTCCGCATAGTGCAGCGACAAGTGTATGAAGTAGAGTCATGAGCAATGTCTTGTCGGGTGCCATCTCTGACATCATGAAGTAGGCGGCGACTCCGACGAATGATACTTTTATTACAGGATAGATAACGCCACTCATGTAAGATCGATAGCATACCCCAACCTGTTGATGTGCTATTATCACTCTCGCAACCTGTGCGATAAGCGTGATCGCAATTAAGATTGCCACTGTAAAAATTGCATCTCCACCGAAGTGCAGGATTATTGCAGCTATGGGTATATAAGAGAGCATGATAGCTCCGATTATAAGTTGGTAACGCTTTATATTGCCGGTGGCTTGGATGAGTCTGCTGATAGGGGGTTCCAGCGACAATGCAAGGCAATATAAAAGTATAAGTTTTGAGAATGCCGACGTATCGGGGGTCTTGGAGTCGGCAGCCAGCCAAATTTCGAGAAGACCGTCCATATTGCTTATCAATGGAAAGGCAATTATAAAGATAAGCAAAAACGACATTTTTGATGTGCGGACTACTAAATTGATAGCTCTCGTATAGTCTTCCGATGCGTATGATTTTATTATTTGCGGGCTAACAGCCATATAAAGATTGACAGAAAATCCATTGACCACATTCTGAATTCTGTCAGCAATAGCCTTTGCGGTGTTTATGACTGGCCCAAAGAATATATTAAGCAGGATATTTTGTCCTTGTGATGCAAGAATGGCAGAAATAGATCCGAATAAATTCCACCCAGTATATTTAGATAATTCTCCGAAAATGCTCTTGTCCCATTTCCAAATATATCTGCAATATCTAAATCTCGAATGGCAATATTGCATCGACATGAAAAGGACAACCAAGCTTATGAATGCTGTCAAAATTCCATACAATATCAGTCGATCGCCTCCGTAGATAGTCAGCATGAAGGCTATTGCAAGTTTTAGGATCCCTTCCACAATACTGAATAGCGCGAAGGCATCCATTCGTTCATTTGCTATGATTGAGGAAGTGTATGGTATGGTGATGAAGCCTATCGCAAACGCAGCAAGCGACGTTTGATACACCCAATACGATGCTTTAATTCGGTCATGAGGTATGTTTAGCCAATCTTCAATAAAAAAATAACCCAATGCTTCTCCGATAACTATTAGTATTCCTGAGAGTATAAGGAAGCTCAGAAGAAGTAGTGTGAAGGTATGACTGTATTTTTCATAGTCTTCTTTCCCGAGATGAAACGATAGGAAGCGTTGTGAAGCGGAAGTCATGGCACCAGTGAGTATTGATAAGGATGCAACAACGCTTGCAATGACATTGTAGAGTCCGTAATCAATTATTCCAAGGGCTTCCAGTGTGACTCTTACTGCATATAAATTAATGAAAGTCAGAAAAATGAGTCTGAAATACAGTAGCCCTGTATTTCTTATTATTCTACCGTTTGATGGCTTCATCTTGGTCGGTAGGAAACGACATACGTTTCCCTCGCCGAATATTAGGAGATATTCGACGTGTTATATGTGTTGAAAGAAAGTATTTTGGTGTTATATAATGAATTGTGTTTTTGTTATTTGTGAAAAAAACATATCTTCTACGATATATTCTTTCTTCCCATATCTTTAAAAATTAGAAATGGGCTCTTATATCTTACAATTGGAATGCAAAATTAGTAAAAAATACTGAGATTATGAAATTTTGCATTTAAAATCGCAAAAATGCTAAGAAAGCATGTTGATTCTACATATGAAACGACATTTTCTTTAATGATATTATGTAGTAAGTAGCTCACAAAAATTAAACGACATATGTAATCCAAGCAATCGCAAGGGTCTTGATAAGATAACTGCGGCTAATCTTGGCCATCTTGGCATTGTCGCTCAGTCGCTTAGCTCGCTAAGCTCCTTCGCTCCGCAGCCAACATGACTCAAGATTATCTCGCATTTATCATATCATTAATTTTTGCGAGCTACATATTCAAAATAATCTTATGGCATTATATATACCTCTTTCGGCGATTTAAATTTTTATTTTAGCTGCCATGACAAGCTATGCGAAAGCATGAGAATTTTTAATTATTTTATAATTTATCTTTTATTGTTTCGTTATTATATTGTTATTATATTAAGGTTTATGAGAAGTCAGATCAATAGCATGAAACAAAGTCTACCGGTTTATTTAATCGCGATCATATTCGCCTTTTCGCTTTCTTACGCTCTACCAGCATTTTCAGAAGATTCTAAATTGACTGATGAGGATCTTTATTTGCAGCTTTCAAACATGAACATTCCTTTAGTTGACATTTCGACAATTAATGGAGAGGAGCCAACTTGTGATATAGTTTCACCTCCAGAAGGTGCTTTTGGCTCGGGTATTGCAAATGCTACTAAGGTTGAAGGCTCTATGAAGATTATTAAAAATGGAGAAGTCATCTATGATAGTGGTGAATACGTCAAAAAAGAGAGTGGACTGACTATTAAAATAAGGGGTAATACAAGTGGAAAGAAGCCCAAAAAACCGTATAAGATTAAATTGCAGAAAAAAGCAGATCTCCTCAATAGAGACGACAAAAAATATAAAGACAAAGATTGGGTTCTTCTACGCACTGGGGCGAGTCTTAATACCAATATCGGCTTTTGGGCAAGCGAATTAATTGGACAAGAATGGACTCCTGCTCACGAATTTGTCAATGTCTTTCTCAATGGTACTTACCGTGGACTCTATATCCTATGTGAGCAAATCACGGTCAATAAGGATTGTAGGATAAATATCGACGAGACGACAGGGTATGTAGTAGAATGTGATGCATATTGGTGGAATGAGGATATTTATTTCCCCTCACCTCTGACTAATCCTGCTTTGAAATTTACTTACAAATATCCGGATCCTGAGGATATAACTGATGAATGGCATGAGGCGATTTCTTCAGATGTCCTTTCAAACGAGCAGAAGATCGTTGATGGCACATATGATGAGGCTTATGACTCTGAATCCTTTGCCAAGTGGCTTCTTGCTTGGGAGATTCTCGGAAATGATGACTATGCAGGTGCGAACATGTATGTTGTGAAAAAAGATGCTGATTCAAAGATATGTATGGGGCCAATGTGGGATTTTGATCAAGCGTTGAAGCTTTCAGATAATTGGATCGGAATTCACACTGATCATTTCTATTTTCATCATATGCTCAAATCCAACGATGCACTACAGAATGCATTTAATAGGCTATGGGATGAAAAGGGACAATACGTGGTCGACACTCTGATTGAAAGGATAAATGCCTTTGCTTCTTCTCCTGAAGGTTCAGACTATAGTCAATGTTTAGAATTTGAAAAAGAATATGGTATTGCCTCAGATTTCTGGCAGCCATATATAGGAGACCTTGAATTCATGCGTGATTATGCCGTTACTTTCCTTGATAATCGTGCGAATTGGCTTGGAAATAAAATTGCAGAAATAGAAAATGGAGTCGAAATAATTGATCAGGAGCCATCTGTCTGTTCAGAAGAAAACATCTACGACATGCTCGGTCGACGTATAAAAAAGAATACTCCGGGTCTGCAAATTAGAAATGGTAAAAAAATATACATTAAACCATAAATAAAATCCCGCTGCAATTATATCTTATCTCAATTTGCAAATGACTAACCTATAAACAAGACATATATTATGAATCGAAGAATATTTGGTGTGGTAGCGGGATTTTTTGCAGCATCCGTTTTGACAGCCAACGCTGAGGGAATTGGCGAGAGGGCCCTTTGGGGATCTGTGTGTGGCACGTCGAATGCTACCACCAACAATTATAAGGAGACTCTTGATAAAATGCTCGTTTCCTGGCGTATGCTTCCCGGCGATGATGCCTCTACAGCATTCGATCTTTATAGAAGCATAGGCGGGGGAAAAGAAGTCAAATTGAATGCGGATCCTATATATACTACCAATTATCAGGACCTTACCTTGACATTTGGAGGCAGGGGCGACAATGGGGATGTGACCTATCGTCTTACTTATTCAGGAAGCGATGAGACAATTGGCACCTATACCTTGATGAAAGGGCAACGCTCAGGGAAAAAACCATATATATCTATTCCTTTGTCAGCGACATCAGACGTTTGCTCCATCGAGGGAATGGAATATCAGGCAAACGACGTGAGCGTAGGTGATTTGGATGGTGATGGACAGATGGAAATAATCGTAAAGCGTCTATTGGCTCATGGAGACAATGACGGAACCGGTAGTGGCGAGTCTCCTCTTGAGGTTCGTCATACAGTGCTGTATGAGGCTTATAAGCTTGATGGCACGATGCTATGGCGTGTGTGCTCGGGTCCGAACATTATCCTTGGTAACAGCAGCTCTTTTGCTGTGGCGGATTTTGATGGTGACGGGCGAGCAGAGATGGCAATCAAGACAGGGGAAGGAACCATATTTGGCGATGGGATGGAGATAGGAGATACGGATGGGGACGGAAAAACCGACTACCGCACTAAAGGAGCAAACTATATCGGCTCAGGTCCGGAATTCTTCTCGATAATCGATGGGGAGACAGGCAAGGAACTTGCGCGTGCGGATTTTATCAAGCGAGGCAAGAGTGAGGACTGGGGCGACAACTACTTCAAGCGTGCTCATAGCTTGAGGGTAGGTGTAGGATGTTTTGATGGAGAACTTCCTTCGGTAATTCTCGGCCGTGGAGTATATGCCAAGTCCGTAATAGAGGCGTGGGATTATCGCGATGGAGAGCTGACGCGTCGCTGGAATTTCGATACAGATGCAAAGCTTACCGGAAAGGATGGATTTGCCTACAGCAAATATGCCGGACAGGGAAATCATTCGCTGAGCGTTGGAGATGTGGATGGCGATGGTTTTGATGAGATTGTGTATGGTGCAATGACAGTGGATCATGATGGGGAAGGACTCTATTCTTCTTGCCTTGGGCATGGCGATGCCCTGCATCTTGGCAAGTTTGACCCTTCACGACCGGGACTTCAGATTTTTTCTTGTTTTGAGACAGGAAAAACGGAAGTGGCACTACGCGATGCTGCAGATGGCTCAATAATCTATGACCATAAGAGCAGCAAGGAGGGGGATATGGGAAGAGCTATGATCGCAGATATCGACCCCTCGAAACCCGGATGCGAGATGTGGTGGTATAAGAGCACTGTGCGTGACATCAATGGCAATGAACTGACTGGAGATGCAGCCAATTATCCAGGCTCATGCAACTTTGCGATATGGTTTGACGGCACTTTGAATCGCCAGACATTCACGGGAACAAAGATTGATAGCCGCAGAGGTGGCAGAGTATTCACTGTCTATCGTTATGATGTTGCAGACATAAATGGATCGAAGGAGAATCCTTCGTTTTATGGGGATATACTTGGCGATTGGCGAGAGGAATTGATATATCCGGATGCAACCAAGACTAAAGACCTAAAAATTTTCACTACATGGATACCTACAGAACATCGAGTGCCCTGGTTGATGACCGACCATGTATATGAGATGAGTGCTTTGAATCAGAATATAGGTTATAATCAGCCGACTCATACTGGATATTACCTCGGATCAGACTACAAGAGCGATGAAGAGATTTGGGCATCGGCTGCCGGCGCACCAAATTCTTCCACAGCTGTAGAGGAAATCGAAACCGTCAATCCAAATTCGGACAATGACGTAATCTATGACTTAATGGGACGCAAGGTGAATGATCCTACATCGGGCATCTACATCCGCTCCAGTAAAAAATTCATAGTTAGATAACAGTTATTAAACAGGTAAACAGAAAAAGTGAGACCCCAGTTTATTCTGAGGTCTCAATTTTGTAATTAGATTATTTCGGGGGAGTGGAGGGTGTAGATGTGGGAGCGGAGGTCGGCGGCTATTTGGGGAGCTGATTTGCCGGAGGATTTTAGTGAGTCGATGCTTATGGGTTTGCCGATTATGATGCGGAAATGTTTGCCTCGGGAGGCGCATAGCTCTGCGGGAAGGGTGGCTTGCTCGATGTTGACGTTGATGCCGAGTTTCTTGCGCCATTTGGCGAGACGGTAGAAGCGCTTGCGGTTTAAGGCTACGAAGCGTATCGGGACGATGTCGCGGCCGTATTCAATGGATTTCTGCACGAATGCCTTCTGCCATTTGAGGTCGTGGACTTCCCCTCCCGGATGCAGTCGGGATACGAGACCTGCGGGAAATACAAGCAATTGATGATCGGAGGCGTACTCCTTGTTGATGGCATCGGCGGCTGCACGTGCTTGGGAGCCGTATTTGTTTATTGGTAGGAAGACGTTGCTTAGTGGCTCGACGTTCATGAGGAGGTCGTTGACCATGAAGCGGATGTTTTCGTCGCCGTAATACTTGCCGAGGACAGCGATGAGTGCTATGCCGTCAAGTCCACCGAGGGGATGGTTGGAGGCAAAGGTCACCCGATGACCGAGTGGGGGGAGATTTTCTGCTCCTTCCACATCTACCTTGATGTCGAGATATTTTAGGACTTTTTCGGAAAACTCGCTTCCTTCTGACGGGTAGCCTATTCGAAGTATTTCGTTCAGCTCATCCTGATGGATTAGTCGCGCAAGAGCCTTGTATAGGAAGTTGGGGATGAGGCGTTGCTTAGAGGAAGGGATTCTCTTTTTGAGAATCCCTTCTATATCTAATTGGAGAAGTGGCTTCTTTTTTAATGCATAATTAACTTCGTTCATGCTAAAGCAAGTCATAATTCATAATGCATAATTAACTTCGTTCAAGCTAAAGCAAGTCATAATGCAGAATACATAATTAAATGGAGATACTTAAAGGCGCTGCGGGGCGCGCACGTAGTGCGCTTTGTTACTAAAAAGACGCTGGGGGACGCATGCGGAGCATGCTATCTACATTATTTGCCAGTGCCTTTTTTAGCGCCGCGCCAGGTGGCGTCTTCGTCGTTGACGGATTGCTCTTCATCCCAGAATTCGTCTTCCCATTCTTCATCAGTTTCGGGAATCCAGTCTTCTTCCTCTTCATCATCTTGATGGAAGATGAATTCGTCTTCTTCTGCTACACGGTGGTGGCGGTCAAGGTTACGATGAGTGATTGTGGACTGAGCAAGATTATCTTCAGAGTTTATCTCACGCCAGAGTAGGTCTTTGAGCTCAGTAAGTCCGAAGCCGGTGACTGCAGAAATAAATACGGTAGGAACTCCCTCCGGAAGTTCTTTCTTCATTTCTTCCATCATCTCCTCATCAAGCATATCACTCTTTGAGATGGCAAGCACACGGCTCTTGTCCATTAGTTCCGGATTAAACTGTCTCAGCTCATTTAACAGAATCTCATAATCCTTCTTAATATCTGCTGAATCAGCCGGAATCATGAACAATAGCACGGCATTTCGCTCTATATGCCGCAGAAATCGAAGTCCAAGACCTTTGCCCTCGCTGGCACCTTCGATGATGCCAGGGATATCTGCCATCACGAAGCTCTGCCCATTACGGTAACTGACGATGCCGAGGCTTGGCTCCATAGTAGTGAAAGGATAATCGGCAATCTTTGGTTTGGCGGCAGATATAGCCGATAGAAGAGTGGATTTTCCTGCATTAGGAAATCCTACAAGACCTACATCGCCAAGAAGCTTCAGTTCAAGTACGACAGCTTTTTCAATGGCAGGTTGCCCCGGTTGTGCATATCTCGGAGCGCGATTTGTGGAAGTTGCGAAATGCACATTGCCGCGTCCGCCTTTTCCGCCGCGAAGAAGCTTTATTTCTTCACCATCGCGAGTTATCTCACACAGGTATTCACCAGTGTCTGCGTCAAATACTGTTGTTCCTACCGGTACTTCTATTATACGGTCTTCACCATCCTTTCCAGTCGAACGGTTCTCGCCCCCACTTTGTCCGTCAGTAGCGAATATGTGACGCTGATAGCGAAGGTCGAGAAGTGTCCATTTGTGTCGGTTGCCGCGAAGAATGATGTGTCCTCCTCGTCCGCCGTCTCCGCCGTCAGGACCACCTTTGGGTATATATTTAGCACGGTGATAATGGCGGCTCCCAGCCCCACCTTTGCCTGAGCGGCAAAGTATCTTTACATAATCTATAAAATTTGATTCAGCCATAGTCTTTTCAATTCATAATTCATAATGCACAATGCATAATTCAATATTTGTCATTGGTCAGAAATGGCGGGAAGTGACTTCATTGGCATATCGGAAGTCGTCGGGGGAACCGATGTCGATCCAAGTGCCTTCTATGACGAAATGAGACACTTTCAGTCCTTTCGCAATCAATGACTCCACAAAGTCGGGAGCGTCGAGGTATTCGCCACGCTTTATGTCTCCCAAAACATTGCGGTCTATTATATATACGCCTGCATTGGCAAAATGGTTGAATGTAGGTTTCTCTTCAAGTCCTGTCACTCGGTCTCCTTCTGTCTTGATGATGGCAAATGGCACTGAGACAGTATATGGGATAGTCGCCATGGTCAACACTGCTCCTGAATCAACATGGTGTCTCCAGAGTTTTTCAAAATCAATGTTGGTGAGAAGATCAGAATTCATCACTATTACGTGGTCTTGGCTAAGAGTGTCGATAAGGGCTACGCTTCCAATAGTCCCAAGGCGGCATGGCTCTTCAATGCAATGCACCCGTCCTTTCCATTTTGGGTCGGCAAAATGATCTATAATCTGATCCTTAAGATAGTTGACAGTGACGTAAATATCATTGACTCCATATCGCTGGAGCGACTCTATGTTGTAGTCTATAATTGGTTTGCCTCCCACTTTAAGCAGCGGTTTCGGGGTGTCGAGGGTCAGCGGGCGAAGGCGTTCGCCACGACCGCCAGCCATAAGCACGGCATCGGCCGGAATAGCTGACTTCATCTTCCGGAGATCAAGGATGTCAATCAGAATGCCGTTGGAAGTGACCGGTAGCAAGTTAATGAGCCTTTCTCTTGCGCGAGCCACCGTTTTATATCTCTCTTCCGGCGATGCGTCGGATGTCAGAGATATGAACTTCCTGAATGCGATGTCACAGGCCTTGTCTTCAGTGGTGTGCCCTGCAATAAGAGCTCTCCTGATATCGCCATCTGTAACGCTCCCGATAAGCTTCCCATTGCTATCTACGGCAAAGAGGGTCATGGAGTCACCGCTGAGTTCATTAAGAGCAGTCAGTGTCTCCCTGATGGTCGCATCTCCACTTACCGTATGTCTGCTTAATCGATGGTTCATTGCTCTTCACTCTCCTCAGGAATCAAAGGAGTATCCTCGTCCTTTGGCCCACCATACATTTCCTCAATTTCTTTTGCGTATCGCTTTGCCACTATAGGACGGCGAACCTTCATTGTATTCGTGACTTCTCCGTCTGCCATGGAGAAATGTCGGGGAAGAAGAGTGATCTTCTTTATCTGCTCATATGATGCAAGATCTTTCTGAAGCTCGTCGATCTCTCCCATAAGCATCTCTATTAACTCCTGATTCTTGAGGAATGCCGCCTTATCTTCAGTGTCGATGCCTTTTGATTTAGCCCAAGCCGTGATTTGGTCCATATTGGGCACAACAAGAGCAGTCACATACTTTCGCTCGTCGCCAATAACTGCCAATTCATCGATATACTTATTTTCAGCAAGCCGGCTCTCAAGAAGCTGAGGGGCAATATACTTGCCATTGGAAGTCTTGAAAAGGTCTTTAACTCTCTCTGTAAGTACAAGGGCTCCTGTCTCTGTGAAATATCCTGCATCGCCGGTGCGAAACCATCCGTCGTCGGTAAAAGCCTTGGCATTTGCATCCGGATTGTTGTAATAACCTGCAGTGACAGTAGGACCCTTCACAAGAATCTCTCCTTCCTTGTCTATTTTCACTTTTACCATGGGAAGCGGTTTGCCCACAGTGCCAATCTCAAAGTCTTTAAATGGGAATGCTGATACAGTGGCTGTGGTTTCGCTAAGACCATAACCGATAATGACATTGATGCCGATCGACTGCATGAACTCTGTGATGCGTGGACTCAATGGAGCCCCGGCTGTTGGGAACATTTTCGGATTTGGAAGGCCGATAGTCTTCTTTACTTTTGAGAATACGCGCTTATCCCAGAACTGATATTCTTTCTCAAGCCAAGATGGAACGGTTTTCCCTTCCCTTTTGAAGCCAAGATTACGTCGATATCCAACCCTGATGGCACGCCCAACCATCATTTGCTGCACCTTGCTCATTTTTGAGATTTTCTCCTTGACTCCGGCATATACCTTTTCCCAGAATCGAGGTACGCAAGTCATTATGTTTGGCTTTACTTGTGGAAGTGTGTCCTGAATGATGCGTGGATCCTCATTGATGGCTATCCTGATTCCTTTGGTAAGGCAGAAGAAACACCATGCTTTTTCAAGGATATGACTCATTGGGAGAAAAGCCATTGAGAGGTCCTTGTCTGTTACGTTTATTAAGAATTTTAGGTGCGCCTCCATAGCTGCATCATAGTTTGAGTGGCTGAGGCATACCCCTTTGGGCTCTCCGGTAGTGCCGGATGTGTAGATAAGCGTGGCAATATCTTCAGGCAGACCGCGGTCAGAGCGCTGCTCTACGAGGATTCGCGTGTCTTCATCAGCCTCTACACCAAGTTTCATAAAATCGTCCCAGAAAATCGATGCGGTGTCATCAGAATTTAGGTTGAGCCCCTCTTTCTTAAATACCACAATCTTGTCAATTTGCTCAGGATGCTTTTTCCAATAATTATATGCAAGAGGATACTGGTGCTGTTCCCCTACAAATAGTATTCTTGGTTGCCCGTCGTTTACAATGAAGTCATATTGCGACTGGCTGCTGCTTGAGTATAGAGGAATGGTGGCGGCACGGTTGCGGAAGCCTGCATACTCCGTAATGAGTATCTGTGGAGTATTGTTAGAGCATACTGCAATTGTGTCTTTTTCCTTCAGACCAAGTCGGGCGAGAGCACGAGCTGCGACATCAATCTGCACACGGAATTCTTCCCAGCTTGTGGGGAGCCATTCTCCCGCCTTTCGCCAGCAATATCTGTATGCCTCCCGGTCGCCATATTTTTCCGCCTGTCGGCGAATCATTTCTACAAGTTTATTTGCCATTGATATTTTAATTCATAATGCATAATCCATAATGCACAATTAATACCTTATACATATATAACGATTAAGAATATGTTTTTTCCAAAACAATACACCTTAATATTGTGTTTGTGAAATAAAAGTATTAATTTTGCGTCACGAAAATTGTGACAAAAGCGTAAATCACGCCAATTGATTGATTTGAAAGCCTGATTATTAAAAGCTTATGAATAATCTTGTAATAGTAGAGTCGCCTGCAAAAGCTAAAACCATTGAAAAATTCCTTGGTAAGGGGTACACTGTGCTCTCTTCCTATGGACACATCCGCGATCTTAAGAAGAAAGGAATCTCTATAGATTTTGATAATAATTTCCAGCCGGAATATGAGATACCGGCCGACAAGAAAGACACCGTCCGCAAGCTGAAAGAAGCTGCTAAGAAAGCCGATATGGTGTGGCTTGCTTCTGATGAAGACCGCGAAGGAGAGGCTATAGCATGGCATCTATATGAAGTGCTCGGTCTTAATCCTTCAAATACGAAGCGTATAGTCTTTCACGAGATTACCAAGCCAGCTATCCTTAATGCCATAGCAAATCCCCGAGATATAGATATAGATAGGGTCAACGCTCAGCAAGCGCGTCGCGTGCTCGACCGTATTGTTGGTTTTGAGCTCAGCCCTGTGCTTTGGAAGAAGATTAAGCCCTCCCTTTCTGCCGGTCGTGTGCAAAGCGTTGCTGTGCGTCTTATCTGCGAACGCGAAAAAGAGATTTCTGCTTTCACTCCAGAGTCTTATTTTCGTATTTCAGGTCAGTTTGAAATCCCAGGATCGAATGCTGATCTTAAAGCTGACCTTTCTCGCCGCTGTGCCGATGAGAAGGATGCCATGGATGTTTTAACCGAATGCAGCGATGCTTCATTTAAGATAACAGAGGTCAATGTAAGGCCAGGAAAGCGTCAGCCATATCCTCCGTTCACTACATCTACACTTCAGCAAGAGGCTTCTCGCAGGTTGGGATTTTCGGTCAATCAGACGATGGTGATAGCCCAGAAGTTGTATGAAGATGGTAAGATAACATATATGCGTACCGACTCCACCAACCTTTCTGAGCTTGCTCTTCGCGATATTTCTGACACTATATGTCAAGACATTGGAGAGCAGTATCTGAAGGTCCGTCACTATCATACTCACTCCAAAGGTGCTCAGGAAGCCCATGAGGCAATACGCCCAACATATGTGAACCAGCGTACAATTGAAGGGGATGCCAAGGAGCAGAAACTCTATGATTTGATTTGGCGCCGTGCAGTGGCTTCGCAGATGGCAGATGCCGAAATAGAGAAGACCACTGTAGACATTGCTATCGTGCCTTCAGGTAGCAAAGCATCTGAAGATACGTCACATGGTGTTTTTAAGGCTGAGGGTGAAGTGGTTATCTTCCCAGGTTTCTTGACAGTATATCAGCAAGGATCCGGCAAGGATACATCACTGCCTCCGCTTGCTGTAGGAATGGATCTCCAGCCCAAAGAAATCACAGCGTCGGAAGATTTTACTCAGGCTCCTCCCAGATATTCTGAGGCATCTCTTGTAAAGAAAATGGAGGAACTCGGAATAGGACGTCCTTCTACATATGCTCCTACTATTTCTACGATTCAGCAAAGGGAATATGTGAAGCGTGGTGAAAAGGAAGGAACTCCGCAAGACTTCAAGGAGATAACCCTCAAAAAAGGGAAAATCTCAATGAAGACAAAGACTCTTTCTGTTGGATCAGAGAAAGGCAAACTCGTTCCTACTGATACCGGTATGGTGGTCAATGACTTCCTTACTGAGTATTTCCCTGATATCCTCGACTATAATTTTACGGCAAAAATAGAGGAAAAGTTTGACGATATTGCTGAAGGAAAGCTCCCTTGGCAAAATGAAATGTCAGAGTTCTATGGTGATTTTCATCCGGAGATCGAGAAAATTAATACTCTGAAGATGGAGCATAAGGTGGGTGAACGGCAACTTGGAGTAGACCCAAAAACCGGACGTCCTGTCTATGTGAAAATCGGGCGATTCGGCCCTATAGTGCAGATCGGAGAGGCTACTGATGAAGATAAACCTCTCTTTGCATCCCTTCAGCCCGACCAGAGTGTGCAGACAATTACTCTTGAAGAAGCATTGAAACTTTTCGAACTCCCTCGCGATGTGGGTGTGTTTGAGGGCAAGAAAATACTTGCTGCTGTCGGACGTTTTGGCCCTTACATTCGCCACGATTCGATGTTTGTTTCAATTCCGAAGGATATGTCTCCATTGTCGATTACTGAGTCGGAAGCAATAGAACTTATTGAGAAAAAAAGGGCAGAAGAAGCCAACAAATTCATCAAATCCTTCCCCGGGCGTCCTGAGATTGAGATCCTCAACGGTCGCTATGGCCCTTATTTCACGTATTTGCCTGATGGAGCAAAAAAGAAAATAAATTATAAGATCCCTAAAGGCACAGATCCTATGTCGTTGACTTTGGAGGATGTGCTTAAACTCATAGAGCAGCAGGATGCAGCTCCCAAGAAACGTCCAACTGCAAGAACTAAGAAATAAATGATAACTCAAGAACAACTTAAAGAGGCGGAAGAGCGTACCGCCGCACTTAAAAGATATCTCGACATAGACTCCAAAAAAATTGAAGTGGAGGAAGAGGAACTTCGCACACACGTTGCTGACTTTTGGGAAGACCGTACGAAAGCTGAGGCTCAGATGAAGAAGATCAAAGATCTTCATTTTTGGATAGATGCCTATGAGGCTCTCGAAAAGCAGGTGGAGGAGCTTCGCCTTGCATTCGATTTCGTCAAGGAAGGTCTCGTGACGGAAGATGAAGTGGATGAGCAGTATGCCACTGTTGCTAAAGATATTGAAAATCTTGAACTTCGCAATATGCTGCGTCGCGAAGAAGATAAACTTGGCGTAGTGCTTAAGATCAATTCCGGTGCAGGAGGCACTGAAAGTCAGGACTGGGCTCAGATGCTGATGCGTCTTTATCTTCGCTATGCTGAGCGCCATGGCTATAAGACTTCTATTGCGCAGCTGCTCGAAGGAGATGATGCAGGTATCAAATCGGTGACTATCAACATTGAGGGAGATTATGCCTACGGATATCTTAAGAGTGAAAATGGTGTTCACCGTCTTGTGCGTGTGAGTCCATATAATGCACAAGGAAAGCGAATGACATCATTTGCCTCAGTTTTCGTAACTCCTCTTGTCGACGACACCATCGAGATCAATGTAGAGCAGGCTCGTATCTCTTGGGACACTTTCCGTTCTGGTGGTGCAGGGGGGCAGAATGTGAATAAGGTTGAATCAGGTGTTCGTCTTCGCTATCAATATAAAGACCCATATACCGGGGAAGAAGAAGAGATCTTGATTGAAAATACGGAGACACGCGACCAGCCAAAGAATAAAGAAAATGCTCTCCGTCATCTTCGCTCCATACTCTATGAAAAAGAGATGAACCATCGTCTGGAAGAGCAAGCAAAAGTTGAGGCGGGAAAGAAGAAGATAGAATGGGGTTCGCAAATACGAAGCTATGTCTTCGACGACCGTCGCGTAAAAGATCACCGTACCAACTATCAGACTTCAGATGTCAATTCTGTCATGGATGGAGAGATTGATGAATTCATCAAAGCTTATCTGATGGAATTCGCAGCCACAGAGAGTTGAAGATAAAATCAAATGTAAGCACAAAATGCTTTCCCAAAGCTACTGTGCCATCAACAAAGAAGCTCCAGACTAAAGTCTGGGGCTTCTTTATGATTATCAGGTCGCAGACCTGATTCATTACTGTACTTAATCGTTGATTGAAAGGAGTTGGTCAAGAAGAGCGCGATTATTGTTCAATCGAGGCACTTTCCTTTGTCCTCCCAGCTTATGATTGCCGGCATGCGCAAGCCAGTCATCAAAGAGTCCCGGCCGGGCGGTGATGACTTCAGGCGGATCAAGGAAGATGGTATGTGCTCGCTTAGCTTGATAATCAGAATTCACTTCTTGCAAAGTCTTGTCAAGGATTTCGCGGAAATTCTCCATAGAATCCGGCTCTTCAGTCCATTCTATAAGCCACTGATGATGCCCTCTACGATTATTGTGTGCATAATAAGGCCCGGCAGTATAGTTGGCTATACTTGCCCCGGTAGCCTCGCAGGCTGTCTCTATTGCTCTATTGGCATTATCTTCCATCACTTCCTCTCCGAAAGCATTAATGAAACTCCTTGTTCGTCCTGCTATTCTAATCTTGACTGGATCAGTCGATGTCACTGTTACTGTGTCACCTAAATGATACCGCCAAAGCCCATTACTACTCGAGATTAGCAGTTCATATGTTTTCCCTGTCTCTACTTCCCATGCTGGTATTGGTTCTCCTCCTCCAAGAGGCTCAAACTCATAGAACACGCATCCGTCAAGAATCAGAAGCATAGAATGATCAGAAAAATCATTCTGGAAGGCAAAGAAACCCTCACTCGCATTATATGTCTCCATAAAATGCATCTTCTTGGGATCGGTGAGAGCCTCATATTCCTTTCTATATGGTCGGAAGTCAATGCCTCCGTGAAAGAAAACCTCAAGATTAGGCCAAACGTCTGAGATCTTATCCACCCCTTTTATCTTGCACACTTCTTTGATGACGGTCAAAAACCATGAAGGCACACCTGAGATATTGGTTATGTTTGATTTGGATGCCGCTCCTGCCAAAGCCGGAAGTTTTTCGCTCCAATCCTCCATCAATGCAATGCGTTTTTCCGGCACTCTTACCATATCAGCGAGTTTCGGCATCCTGTCTATAAGAGTAGCGCTTAAGTCTCCAACCTTTACGTCGCTTTTCAAGTTTAGTTCATTTGCAAAACTACCACCCAAGATGAGGCTTTTACCGGAGAAAATACGACTATGAGGATTCATCTTTAGATAGTGAGCCACTACGTCTGATGTGCCCGGATAATGATTCCTTCTAAGGCAATCAGTAGTAATGGGAACGAATTTCGATTTCCCTCCACTTGTGCCGCTACTTTGAGCAAATCTTTTGCAAACACCGGGCCAAAGCACATCTTTCTCGCCTTCCACCATTCGCATGGCATATGGCCGGATATCATCATATGCTACAGTTGGCACCAATGTCTTATAGGCAGCCACAGGATCTGCGTCATGCAGAATATCCCTAAAACCATATTTACGGCCGATTTCTGTATCTGCAGCTTTGTTCAAAAGCCACAGAAGCTGATTTTTCTGTATCTCTTCAACGTGTCCCCTCCATTTTTCGGTTCGTTTTCCACGTGAAGTAAAAATATGTCTGGCTATAGGTGTGAAATCCATGGTAAAAGTTAGATAAATAGTTCAAGTTCCTATTTTTTAGTCTCCTTTCAGATCAGAGCTTCGTATGATGCTGCCGCTCAGGGCACCGGGTCATATCCAGACCCTCCCCAAGGGTGACAGCGGCAAATCCGCTTGATTGTCAGCCAACCCCCTTTCAGTGCACCATGCTTCTTGATAGCCTCTATGCCATATTGACTGCATGTCGGAGTGAAGCGGCAACTGGGTGGCGTGTGAGGAGAGATTGCATATTGGTAGAAGCGAATTGCTGAGGTAAGCAGAATCTGTGCGATGTTCATATTCATTTCAACAAATCTCTTCCCCTTTGGGTTGAGGATAAAGTTTTTTTCTTATTTTCGATAGTGCCGATCCTACAGATGCTGATATGTTTTCCATATCAGAATTATCATTATGCATATATACGATGGCAATCGAAAGTGTTCGTATATCAGGATCTTCTTGAATCATCTTTCTAAGTGGATGCCACTGCAGTCGGAACGCTTCCCGAATGCGCCTGCGCATCAATACTCTGTCTACTGCATGGCGACGCTTTTTCTTTGGTACCGTGATCATCATTTGTATGGGGCCCATTAGATCGGGAATCCTCACACGAAATGCCCCTTCCAACTCTTCTTGTGAAAGTGCGCGGAAAGTGACTCTGAGAGGCCCTGAATACACAGACTTCCCCTTCTGGAATAGATCTTGCACAAGCGTGCGGTGGCGCAGCTTGGCGCTTTTCCGCAGTGTCATCCTTTCAGTGCTGTCAGAAGTATTCTCAATGATATCAGTCATCTTTAAATGCGAGTTTAAGTATGTCTGAAGGAGAGCATACGATATGGTCTGCATATGCCTTCCTTAGTTCGGTAATTGGTCGGAATCCCCAAGTCACTCCTACTGAGTCTATGCATGCTCTCCGTGCCGTCTCTATGTCTACCGCTGAATCTCCCACATGCATTGTCTCGCTTTTGGGGGTAGGATGAGCAAGCAGCACTGCAAAGTCTATGCTCGGGTCAGGCTTCACCGGCCTCTCTTCGATCTGTCCCATAACTGCTACGAAAGGTATATCTGGAAAGAAATGATCGATGATCTTTCTTGCAGCCGATTCATATTTGTTGGTGGCGACTGCCACTGCGATTTTGTTATCGGTCAAATGCTGAAGAAGTTCAGGTATTCCCGGGTAAGGAGTGGTCAGATCAGTGCAGTGCTCGTCATAATATTCCCGGAATAAAGCAAGAAGTTCATCTATTTCTTCCGGGTTCGCATCGGGCTGTGCGCGTTCCATGAGTTTTCTCACCCCATTGCCTACCATATATGGATAAGCAGCCAGAGGATGCTTGTGGTATCCCTTTGATTCCAAAGCATAATTGCACGCAGTGCCTAAGTCGGCAATGGTGTCAAGCAGGGTCCCGTCAAGATCGAATATAATCAGTTTTTTCATTTTATTTCGGTTTCTTCTACAATAGATTTTATACTCCCCACAGCTGTTATGGTCTCCAGTATATCTCCTGGTTTTGCCATGCCTGCACTGCTGACGGCTTTCCCTCCGATTTTGGTAATGGAATATCCTCGTTTGAGTGTTGAGGCAGGATTAAGCACATCTGTGAGTTTCTCAAGATTCTCAAGTCGAGTTTTTTCTTTAGCTATCAAGGTTATGGCTGCAGAATTAAGAGAAGTTGAGATAGCCTGGAGTGCAGGATATTCTTTTTGTATTCTAACCTGAGATGCCATTCTCAGTGTGGTAATGATTCCTTCGAGGCGGATGCGTTCTTTCGAAGTTGCATCTCTTGCCGCGGAT
Source organism: uncultured Sangeribacter sp. (assembly GCA_964525115.1). Taxonomy (GTDB): domain Bacteria; phylum Bacteroidota; class Bacteroidia; order Bacteroidales; family Muribaculaceae; genus Lepagella. The sequence continues at coordinate 97,951 of CAZGGB010000001.1, forward strand.
GGAAGAAGTGCAGAAATGCTTTGCAATCTCATCTTTGCATTTCTTATCTGTGCCTCAGCGAGTGCCGGCACCATGGTCTCTATGCTCTGAAGCCGGATATGTTCTCCTTTCAGCCGTTCGGATGCAAATGATGATATTCTTGTGGCCAAGTCATAGGCTCTTTGCCATGCCATTCCTGCAGTGTCTGCAAGCCAGGCTGCAACTGCTGTCGGAGTTTTACATCTGACGCAGGCTATCTCGTCGAGCACACAACGGTCTCTCTCATGTCCTATCCCGACTACCACTGGAATAGGAAATGTTGCCACGCGTCGGGCAAGCTGAAGGTCGTCGAAGACATTTAAGTCAGTAGTGGCTCCTCCACCACGGATTATGACAACACAATCCCAATCTACGATGTTGCGTGTCTGCTCTACAATGTCAAGGGCTGCAATTACACTTTGAGCAGTCCTGTCGCCCTGCATTATGGCGGGAAAGAGCATTGTATGGAATTTGACTCCACTCGGATTTCCTTCTATTTGATTGATAAAATCTCCGTATCCGGCTGCTTTCTCTGATGATATTACAGCTATTCTCAAAGGAGGCTCTATGATTCTCAGGTTGCGGTTGCGGTCGATAATTCCTTCTTTTTGAAGAGAAGCCAAAATTTCACGTCGCAAGCGTTCCAGGTCGCCCATCGTATATGATGGATCCACTTCTCCAATGTTGAAAGAAAGACCATATGAACTATGGTAATTAGCAGCTCCATAGAACATTACTTTCATGCCATTCGACAATTCTTTCCCCGTTGCTTTGAGAAATCTATTTCTGATGTAATAAAACCTGTTAGCCCAAATAGTGGCTCTCATGCGTGCTACGGTGGTGCCGTTTTTATCTTTTTCTATTAGTGTCATGTAGCAATGCCCACCACTCGACGAAAGATCGCTTATTTCTGCCGTGACCCATGCTCCCATAAGCACCGGCTCACGGCTCATCGCTGCTGCGACAAATCGTGAGAACTGAGAAAGTGTATAACGCTGCGGCCCTACCGCCTGCTCGAATGTATCCATAGTGCAAATTTAATGAAAATTCGTGACAGTTGGGTAAAAATAATGTAGTATTTACAAGAATTATAAGTTTTAGAAGATTTATAATTCAGAAAAAATGCCTAATTTTGCATTATGTTTCCAATCGAGCAGCCAATACATCGATGTGTGCAGCCGGTAGCCCTATGGGTGCTGGCTATATTCTGTGCTTTTATGTTCGGCTGTTCTTCAAGTAAGCATGTGCCTGATGGAAGCTATTTGCTTGATAAAGTGCATATCCGCCTTGATTCCATAGGGCGCGAGGAGCAACTTGATGTCACAGAAATGCAGGCATATCTCCGTCAGGCACCAAATCATAGGATGCTCTGGAGCATAAAGTTCAGGCTTGGTTTCTACAATTTGGCAGGTAATGACTCCACCAATTGGTGGAGTCGATGGATGCGTAAGCTTGGCGAACCCCCGGTCATCTATGATCCCGCTTTGTCGGAAGCAAGCGCTGGGCAATTGATGCAATATCTTGCGAATAAAGGTTATTTCAATGCAGATGTGGTAATTGATTCAGTAAAAAATGAGAAAAAGAAAAAGATAGAGCTGACTTATACTCTTTCTCCTGGTCCGCAGAAGGTGATATCGCAAATGGAATATGAATTTCCGGATTCAGCTGTCAAAAATATCGTGATGGCTGATTCCGCAAGATTCTTGACATATCCCGGTCAGCCTCTTTCAAGAGATATCCTTGAAAACCAACGTACTCTTGTAGCTGATGCCCTTCGCAACAACGGATACTATAATTTTGGAAAAGAATGCATCACATTTGTTGCTGACACTACTGAGGGCAGTTCTGATGTTGAGTTGCTGATGAAGGTCAATTATCCATCCGGGCCTCAGAAAGATCGTCTTGACTTGTATTCTAAGTTCATTATCCGTAAGGTGACTGTGATCGCAGATGCTAATGCCATTGATTCAGAAAACCCAGCCTTGGCTATTGGCAAGGATTCTGTCAATTATAATGGGATAGAGATTCTTTATGATGATTCGAGATATCTTCGTCCCTCTGTGATTGCTGATAATTGTTATCTTTCTCCTGGTGAGGTGTTTTCTCAAAAAAATGTCGATAGGACATATCGAGCCTTTTCTCGTCTCGGGATACTGAAGTTTATTAATGTCTCTTTTGTCCCGGTTGGGCATATTGGTGAAGAGGGTGTTCTTGATGCTTATGTAATGTTGACCCCGGGAAAGTCGCAGACTGCCAGTGTCGAACTTGAAGGTACTAATTCAGAGGGAGATCTTGGGGTGGCTGTCGGTTTGACTTATTCCCATCGCAACATTGGGAGGGGGTCAGAGACTTTTACCGGAAAACTAAGAGGCAGCTACGAATCGTTGTCGGGCAATTTGGAAGGGTTGCTCAACAACCGTTATATGGAATATTCCGTAGACATGGGCCTTTCAATGCCTGAGTTTAAGGCGCCGATCTCTCGGCGTATCAGGCGAAGGATTCAAGCATCGACAGAGATGAATTTCTCGATGAATTATCAAGAGCGTCCGGAATATACCAGGGTGATTTCTACTGCCGGCTGGAGCTACAAATGGGTGGATGCCAGAAAAAACAATCGTCACACTTTTACGCCGATTGATATAAACTACGTTTATCTTCCCGCTTCCACTAATGACTTTATCGACCTTATTGCTCCCGATAATCCTTTGCTCCGGTATAGTTATGAAGATCACTTTATCATGCGAATGGGTTGGAGATGGTATCATTCCAACAAGAAAGAGGCTACTCCATGGCAGAAATATATGCAACGCGACATCTATAATGTGCGTGTTAATGCTGAAATAGCTGGTAATCTGCTATTTGCACTTTCAAGTATTTTTGCATATCGCAGTAATTTCCGCGATGACCCGTATAAGATTTTCGGCATCCACTATTCCCAGTATTTCAAACTTGAGGCTGACTATGCTCTTCTTCATCGTTTTGATGAGAGAAATTCAGTGGCATTTCGTGTGGGTGGCGGCATTGGTATTCCTTACGGCAATTCTGAGATGTTGCCTTTTGAGAAGCGTTTTTATGGAGGTGGTGCCAATGGGGTGAGAGGTTGGGATGTGCGCACCCTCGGGCCTGGGGCTTATCCAGGACGCAATTCGGTAAGTGACTTTATCAATCAGTGTGGCGACATTCGGCTTATCACGAGTGCGGAATATCGAGCTAAGCTCTTTTGGGTGCTTGAGTTGGGTGCCTTCATCGACATTGGCAACATATGGACCATTCGAGACTATCCCTTTCAGCAAGGGGGAGTATTTAAGTTTGATGAGTTCTACAAGCAGTTTGCTGCTGCTTATGGTCTTGGCCTACGTATGGATTTCAATTACTTCCTCCTTCGTTTCGACCTTGGCATGAAAGCACATAATCCGGCGATGGGTGAGAAGCCTTGGCCCCTTATCTCGCCTAATTGGAAGCGGGACTCATCATTTCATTTTTCTATTGGGTACCCGTTCTGAACTGTGGAGTTGTTGGCTTGTGGAAAAGATAAACAGATTTTCTACTTCTCTGAGGCAAATTCTTTAAGGTATTTTTCAAGAATTGGAATCATATCCGGAATATCTGATACAATAGTTGCCCAAATTTTTTGAGGACTCATTGTATAGTAATCGTGTACCATTACGTGACGCATGCCAATAATGGCATCCCATGGTAATTCAGAATGAGACTGTTTGAATTCTTTAGTTAATTTGTAGGCTGCTTCTCCAATTATTTCAATAAGTTTGGCAAGTCCGAAAAATTGAATTCGATCTTTCTGTATAGATTCTAATGAATGAGCCGGAGTCTCTTCAACAAGGATTCTGGCGGCATCAAGCATATGGCGTATTCTTCCTGGATCTTTAATTTTTTCTCTCATAAATTAGAATTTTGTCTCTATCTACTGATGCCCGTGCAAATTCTTTGAGTCCTTGCGACTCCACAAGATCGACCCGTCGCCCCAATAACTTCGAGAGTTCCATAAGCATCCCACCAATTTTCAGGAGCGATACAACCCCGTTTGATTCATCGTAATCAACTAATATGTCAATATCGCTTGAAGGTGTTTCTTCTCCGCGTGAATAAGATCCAAACAGCCATGCTCTCAATACTGGCTTATCTTGAAAATAGTGTTTGATGACGGGAATCATATCGAAGATTTTCTTGTTGAGCATATCCTTGGGTTTATGTCATTAACAATACTATCGGGGTGCAATTTCTGTATGATATTTATTTTGATTATACTAATTTTGCGATTCTGGTTTTGCAAAATTAACCATTATTTTCTAATCTTCCAAAAGAATAACCGTAATATTGGAGAGATTTTATAATTAAAACTTAAAATTTAGTTGAGAAAATTTGGAAACTATGAAAATAGTTATTAATTTTGCGGTGGCAACTAAAATTTAAGTTTTAATTATGAAGAAGCAACCGAATAAACTTACTGAGAAGGAAGCGGAGATTATGGAGCGTCTCTGGAGCAATGGTCCGCAGACAATACGTGAATTGCTCGCCACTTATCCTGCCCCGAAACCTCATTTTAATACAGTATCTACTATAGTGAGGGTGTTGATTGATAAGTGTTTCGTTGCACATATGGGGGAGAAGAATGGGGCGTATACCTACGGAGCACTTGTAGAAAGCAACGAATTGAGTGGTAGTAGTCTGGCTCGACTTGTGAAGAATTATTTCAACAACAGTTATCGTTCTGTGGTGTCAGCGCTTGTTGATCAAGAGAAAATCTCTGTCGATGAATTGCGTGAGATAATCGATATGGTGGAGAAAAGGAATAAAAAGTGAACGATATGGGTGCTTTATTTGCATATACCATCTATTCCGGTGTTTTCCTATTGTTCCTTTTTCTGTTTTACGAGGTGCTTATCTCCAACGAAAAGCAGATAGCCTTAAATAGAGTTCTCCTCCTTTCCTGCTATGCAGTGGCTTTGGCAGCATGGCCGATCAGTCAGATTGATTGGAATTCAGGAGTTTCTGAGTCTCATCCTATAGGTGAAATAGAATTGCTGACTATTGCAGCATCGGGAATAGCGGAACAATCTCAATCGAGATTGCCACAGATTTTGATATGGATTTATATAGTTGGAGCCGTCGCAGTGTTATTGACGAGTCTGTTTTCAATAGCAAAAATAATTTGTGCTCTTCGAAAAGGGAAGTTGCTGAGATGTGATGGATATGATCTCATCTTCATGCCCAATAACGAGATGGCTCCTTTTAGCATTGGTAGATATATTGTGATGACTGTTGCCGACTATGAGGCTGTTAGTGATATTATCATAGCACATGAGGAGGCGCATATCAGATGCCATCATTATTTGGACCTAATTATTGCGCAAATAGTGTGCGTTGTGATTTGGTATAATCCAGCGGCTTGGTTGATGCGCGATGAACTTAAGTTGCTACATGAATATCAAGCTGATGCAGTGGTACTTGAAAGTGGTGTAGATCCTACGTCGTATCAAATGCTTTTAATCAGAAAAACTGTTGGTAATAGATTTAATACACTTGTCAACAGTCTAAACCATAGTAAACTCAAAAATAGAATTGCCATGATGCAGAAAGAGAAGAGTGGCAGGGTGTGCCGAATGAGAGTGCTTGCCCTTGCCATAGCGCCGATGGTGGCTTTTGGAGTGATGAATCTCCCGGCAGTTGCTTCTGACCTTAAGAGCTTAGAAGATGTTTCCTTAGTTCAAGCTTCCGTTGAGGTGACTGATGAAGCAGAAATTCAAAAAGAAATGAAGAATGTAACGGGCAAAAAGCAACTTGATGAGGTAGTAATGGGATATGGTAAGATTAAAAAGACAGTTGTTGCGCCTCCCAAAGAGGATGAAGGCGAATTTTATGAGCCGGTAAAATTGAATGGAAATTTGAAATTGTATGTTGGCCCATGTGCTGTTGCTGTGCATAATGATGCCCTTAATCAAGCAGTGAGGGTAAATGGAAAACTTCTTACTGAACAAATTGCCTTGGATACTGAAGACATTGAGTCTATAGAGACTTATCCGCCGACTACGGAATTTCCAGGAGGCCTGATTGATATTCGCTTGAAAGGAAATTGATATTCAAATTAAAAGTAGATGTTTTGCCACGGATATAAGAATAATCCGTGGCAAATTATTTATTTGGTAGATTTTGAAATATCGAATATAATTCGTAAATTTGCAACGAGCCGGTTATAGTACTGGGAGTATAAACTGATGGGTGTATGAAACATATGAAATATATAGGGGTGATAGTCGGATTGGTGGGATTTGTAGCGGTGGCTTTTGGAGAAGTGCCGTTCAATGGATTGCTACTTGATCGGGAGTTTCAACCCAAGAAGGGTGTCAAGATATATGTGAAAGATCCGAAGCGGTATACCAAAACCGACAGCAAGGGACGTTTCGGACTAACTGATGTGCAGCCTGATGATACATTGACTCTTGTCTTTTCAAAGAAAGAGAAGATTCTTATTCCTGTCGCTGGGGCAAGGGGTATCAAAATCATACTTGCAGGAGATGGCAATGCCAAAGCTGAAAATGATGAAGAATTGGCTAATACAGGATTCGGTTATGTAAAACGTCGTGAATATTCAGGTGTAAGTTCCGGTATCAGTGGCGACCGACTGCGCGCTACCGGTGCACGCGATATTCTCAGTGGACTAAAAGGGCTTGTGCCGGGATTGACTATAACCGGAAACGGTGACGATCAGACTGTAAATATTCGTGGCATAAAGTCGCTGATGTTGTCAAATACTCCACTATATGTCGTAGACGGAATAGTTGTTTCGTCTCTTGATTTCATAAGCATTTACGACGTAGACCACGTAGAAGTGATCAAAGATGGCTCGCAATATGGTTCGAGAGGTGCCAACGGGGCTATTGTGGTTACGACTAAAAGGGGACCCGGCAAATAAACCGTTTTTGGTAAGGGATTTTAAGGAAGTTTGATGAAGATTAGGCTTTTTGATTTGCCGATTAGGAATTTTATTGCTAAATTTGCAAATTATAGGGAAGGATGAATAAATAAACACAACATTATTATGACTATCAACGAAGTTCAAGACGAGATAATCGACGAAATGTCAGGCATGGACGACTGGCTCGACCGATATGCCTATATCATTGATTTAGGAAACACTCTTCCGGCAATCCCGGAAGAAATGAAGACCCCCACCAACCTTATCGAAGGTTGCCAAAGCCGTGTATGGATCGATGCAAAAGAGAATGATAAAGAGAAAATCCATTTCGAAGCTGATTCAGATGCTTTGATTGTTAAAGGAATAGTGGCTTTGCTGATGCGTGTACTCAACGACCGCACTCCCGACGAAATTCTCAATGCAAATTTATACTTCATCGACAAAATTGGCCTCTCAGAGCATCTTTCCCCCACCCGAAGCAACGGTCTTGTGGCAATGGTGAAGCAGATCCGCAACTACGCTACTGCGTTTAAGCTTATTAATAGCTAAAATAGCTAAGTTAGCTATAATAGCTACCATAGCTGATTGACAACTAATAACTAACAACTGACAATTAAAAAACAATATCAACTATGTTCAAGAACCAACCGGCAGGACTCTACGTGCTCGCGCTTGCGAACACCGGTGAGCGCTTTGGCTACTACACCATGCTCGCCATCTTCCTTTTCTTCCTCCAGGCAAAATTTGGCTTCGATGCCACCTGGACAGGCCAGATCTTTTCTATTTTCCTGGCTCTCGTATATTTTATGCCAGTATTTGGCGGATGGCTTGCCGACCGCTGGAGTTTCAATAAATGTGTGCTCGCCGGTATCGCTGTGATGTTTGTAGGCTATGCTCTTATGTCGGCGCCTACTCCGGTTCGTTCTAACTCATCTTTCATGATCCTTCTCGCTGCCTTGCTGCTGATTGCCACCGGTACCGGTCTCTTTAAGGGCAACCTTCAGGTGATGGTAGGCGACCTTTATAATAATGCAAAATACAGCGACCGTCGAGACGCTGCCTTTTCTCTATTTTATATGGCGATTAATCTGGGCTCGATGTTCGCCCCGGGAGCTGCAATCGCCCTTAAGAATATGGCTCTCACAAAGGCTGGTTTTCTTACTAACAATGCAATGGCAGCTACCGTAAGCAACTGGTGTCTTGATACGGATGGCTTCACAAATATGCCTACCGATCCCGAGACAATCAAGAGCATGACCGACTTCGCAGTGAAAAATGGTATGGAGCAAGGTGGCGACCTGTCGGCTTGGCTTGTTGGCTATCTCCAGTCTTTCGCCGACAGTTGCTCAGCTCATTTTGCTACGCTGACAGAATTTGCTGACGGATATATCTCAGCGTTCTCTACTGGTTGTACATATGCATTCTCTCTTGCATGCGCTTCCTTGATCGTCAGCTTCCTTATCTACACTCTTGGCCGCAAGACCTACAAGCATATTATTACCGATGCTCCGAAGCAGGCAGATGGTGGTAAGGCGGTGGCTGCCAGCAACGAGCCTGAACTTACTCCCGAGCAGACGAAGCAGCGCGTTGTCGCTCTTTTCCTCGTGTTTGCTGTGGTAATTTTCTTCTGGATGGTATTCCATCAGAATGGTCAAACTCTTACTGAGTTTGCCAAGAGTTGCACATCTTCCGAATCTTCTTCATGGACTCGTATCGGATTCAATCTTGGTGCTCTTTCTGCAATAGCAGTGGCTGTATACGCTCTTTTCAGCCTTATTCAGTCAAAATCTACCAATGGCAAGATTATCAGCGGTATAATTCTTGCAGCATGTGCCGGCATTGTGATTTGGATCTATACAGGCGTAATGCCTGCTACTCTCACAAATATTGACCCTGCTGCATATCAGCAGTTCAATCCATTCTTTGTCGTAGCGTTGACTCCATTCTCACTTGCCCTCTTCGGATGGCTCAATAAGAAAGGCAAGGAGCCCTCTGCTCCTCGCAAGATCGGTTATGGTATGGTAGTGGCAGGTATTGCATATCTTGTCATGGTATTTGGCTCAATGTCACTCGTCGGCACAAATGGTGAAGTCTCTACCAATTGGTTGATTTCTACCTATCTGCTTCTTACATTTGCAGAGCTTCTTCTCTCTCCGATGGGTATATCGTTTGTCAGCAAGGTTGCTCCTCCAAAGTTGAAGGGTGCCATGATGGGTGGCTGGTTTGCAGCTACAGCAGTCGGCAACTATCTCGTGTCTATCCCTATGCTTCTATGGGGCAAGATTCCTGTATGGACCATATGGGTGATCCTTATCGCTCTCTGTCTCCTTTCAGCAGCATTCATCTTCTCTCAGATGAAGAAACTTGAAGCAGCAACCGGTGATATGCCGGAGCCTGTGCCCGATTCTACTCTCGCCGACCCTGTAGAATAATCTTGACAAAATGACAAAATGACATTTTGACAACTATATGGCAAACACGTCTGAATTCAGCAGTAAGATAGGAATTATTGCTGCCACTGTGGGCAGTGCTGTCGGGCTGGGAAACGTTTGGCGTTTCCCGGCTGAGACGCAAGCTCATGGTGGCGCGGCATTTCTCCTTGTATATGTGATATGTGTCATTCTTTTTGGTATTCCGGTGATGCTCGGTGAGTTTTCCATAGGTCGTGCCGGAAAGAGCGACGCTATTGATAGCTACAAAAAACTTAGCCCTGGTCAGCCTTGGTGGATTTCCGGATTTCTCGGTATTCTTTGTTCCTATCTTATTCTCACTTTCTATATGGTGGTGTCCGGTTGGACACTCGAGTATTTATATCAGTCTATAAGCGGAGAACTCTTTTCTCCAATCCCGGGAGTGGAAGAAGGCAGCAACCTTCAGTTTGCCGACCGCATGCAGGAATACGTGGCAGGTGTATGGCCTCCTATGGTATGGACTTGGATCACGATCGCTTTATGTGGTGCTGTTTTATGCATGGGTGTTCAGAAAGGAATTGAACGTGCCAGCAACATTCTCATGCCGCTCCTCTTCATCATTCTTATCATTCTGTGTGTGAATGCGATGAGTCTTCCAAAGGCATCTGAGGGCCTTGCCTATTTCTTTAATCCAGACTTCTCAAAGATTACTCCCCATGTTTGTATCAGTGCTTTAGGTCAGGCTTTCTTCTCTTTGAGTCTTGGTATGGGCACCTTGATCACGTATGGCAGCTATTTCCGTAAAGATACCAATCTCACCCGCACTGCTTTCACTGTGTCGCTTCTTGATATGGCTGTGGCAATCCTTGTGGGCATGATCATCTTCCCGGGTGTCATGTCGTTTGGATTGGAAGGGGAGTCTTTTGATGGCTCAGCTCTTGTGTTTGTGACATTCCCTGAGATTTTCAATAATATGTGGTGTCCTCAGTTGTGGTCATCTCTTTTCTTCATTCTCCTTTCAGTTGCTGCTCTCACCAGTAGTATTTCAATCGCTGAGGTGTCGATCGCTTACTTTTGTGGCCACTTCAAGATGAAACGCATCCCTGCTACGTGTGCTGTGCTTTTGCCTCTGATGTTCCTCAGTTCACTGTCATCCTTGAGCAATGGGGTTCTCTCCGATTGGACCATCTTTGGATACACTATCTTCGGAGCTTGCGATGCTGTGACAGCCAACATATTGATGCCGCTTGGAGCTTTGATAATGGCTGTGTATCTTGGTTGGTTTGCTCCTAAAAATTTGATGAAGGATCAGCTGACTAATGGAGGCACCATCAAGAATTGGTTTGCCGTTCCAGTCATTTTCCTTCTGAAATGGGTCACTCCAATTCTTATAATCGTCATTTTTATTGCATCATTGTTCACATAAGAATGAAATCTAATCTGAAAGAAATAGCCACCCTTCTCGATGCTTCACTGATAGGTGAGAATCGGGAAATAGAACTTCTTCTGACCGACTCGCGGAGCCTTTCTGACCCCGCGAAGTCGCTTTTTTTTGCCCTTCGCGGTCCAAGCAATGATGGACACCGCTATATATCCGATCTATACTCCCGTGGAGTCCGCGGTTTTGTTGTCAATGAAGTCCCTGTCGGGGCTTCTGAAATGCAAGATGCTTCCTGGATTGTCGTTCCTGACACATTGAAGGCTCTTCAGAAGGTAGGTACCATCGGACATAGGAATGTCGCGTCGGTGGTTGCAATTACAGGGTCAAGAGGAAAGACCACACTTAAGGAATGGCTTTTTCAGATTTTATCCCCGTCGCTCAATGTCAGTCGTTCCCCGCGCAGTTATAATTCCCAGATTGGAGTTCCTCTCAGCATATGGGGCATACGCCCCGGAAGTGATGTTGCACTGATTGAAGCCGGTATTTCCAAAGTGGGGGAGATGAAATCAATTTCAGATTGTATAGCTCCCGACACAGTGGTGATTACTAATGTCGGGGATGCGCATGCACAAGGATTCAGTTCGAGGGAAGAAAAGATTAAGGAGAAGGTGTCGCTGGCTGCCGGAACCTCTGTCAAGAAGGTTATTTACTGTGCTGATGATGCTGCCGTTGAGGCGGAAGTGCTTAGTCAATGCAAAGGAAAGAAGCTTATAGGTTGGCATCATTCCGATATTCCTTCAGATCCGTTTGGTGAAGAGTTCGGAGATAAGGTCATTAAAGACTGGGAACTTGAGAATGCGGGGCATGCTGTTGCGGTGGCTCGCAGTCTCGGCTTGTCGGAAGCTGAGATCCGAAGGTCGTTAAAGGCGTTGCATCGTATCGGCACCAGGCTTAACGTCAGCGAAGGTGTCAACGATTGCCTTGTAATCCACGATTCTTATACCTCCGACCAGTCTTCGCTTGCTCCTGCGCTTGATTTCATGAAGCGCCGCCTTGCTCCCGGTGGCAAGGAAACACTTATTGTAAGTGATCTTTTGCATGAAGCAGATTCCTCTGAAGATGCTATCTCCTCTATGGCTGAGATGTTGAAGATATCGGGAGTGAAAAGATTGATATGTGTGGGTCGCGGATTGAAGCAAGGGGCTGATAAGCTTGCTGCCGTGGTGGAAGATTCAGCTTTTTTTGAATCTACCGATGAATTGCTTGCTTCCCTTAGCACTTCAGATTTCTGCAATGAGACTATTCTTCTCAAAGGTGCTCCGGAATTTGATTTTGGAAGGATTGCCCAGCTTCTCGAGGCTCGCACGCATGAGACGGTTCTTGAAGTGAATCTTGATGCAGTGGTGAGAAACTACAATTATTTCCGTTCCAAGTTGCCTGCTGGCACTGGTCTTGTGGCAATGGTTAAAGCATCAGGATATGGTGCTGGTAGCTATGAGATTGCCAAGACACTTCAAGATTGTGGTGCCGCATATCTTGCAGTAGCAGTACTCGATGAAGGTATCGACCTTCGTCGCAGGGGTATCACGATGCCTGTGATGGTGATGAATCCAAAAGTGGTCAACTATCGGCAGATGTTTGCCAATCGTCTCGAGCCGGAGGTTTTCTCTTTGCCTATGCTCCTCGATGTCGTGAAAGAGGCAGAAAAGTATGGTGTAAAGGATTATCCGGTGCATATAAAACTCGACACCGGCATGCATCGTATGGGCTTTGTGGAAGACGAACTCCCCGAAGTGATGCGCATTCTTAATGCCACTGATGCGGTCCGGATAGCTTCTGCTTTTAGCCATCTCGCCACTGCTGATTGCCTTGATATGGACGATTATACTCTCCTTCAGCTTCAGCGATTTGACCGCTTCACCAATTATATGCTCTCTCAGTCGCCACGTCCCTTCTTACGCCATGTGCTTAACTCTGCAGGCATCATCCGTTTCCCGGAATATCATTATGATATGGCGCGTCTTGGCATTGGACTGTATGGAGTGAATACCCTTCCTCCGGAAGTAGAGGCTCCCTTGTCGGTGGTCAGCACACTGCGTACTGTCATTATCGCCATACGCGAGTGGAAGAAAGGAGAGAGCATAGGTTATGCCCGTCGCTCGATTCTTGATCGTGATTCCCGAATTGCCACTATCCCCATAGGATATGCCGATGGTATGAACCGCCATTTCGGGCGTGGCAACATCACTGTAAAAGTAAACGGTAAGGATGCCCCTACCGTTGGAAACATTTGCATGGATGCCTGTATGATAGATGTCACCGGCATTGAATGTAAGGAAGGAGATGTGGTCGAGATCTTCGGTCCCTCTGCATCAGTTGATCGTCTCTCCGATCTCCTCGACACTATCCCCTACGAGATTCTCACCTCCGTCTCTCCCCGCGTCAAGCGTGTCTACTACAGGGAGTGACACTGCCGGAGGCAATACTTTTCCATCTGCCATTTCTATCACTCTGTCGGCAATTGCGGCCAGCGAAGAGTCATGTGTCACCATCACTACCGTCTGACCCAGACGGTCGCGAAGATCTACGAAGATGTCTTGTATTTCCTGACGGTTGGCTGAGTCGAGACTTCCCGTAGGCTCATCGGCAAAAATTATTTCCGGAGCGTTGATAAGGGCTCTGGCAATCGCTGTCCGTTGGCGTTCTCCGCCGCTCATTGCTGCCGGCTTATGGTCCATTCGTTCTGCAAGTCCCAATTGAGTGAGTATTTCCGCTGCCTTCTCCATAGCCTTTTTCTTTGAAGTCCCAGCTATCAGAGCAGGAAGCGCTACATTTTCCTGAGCAGTAAATTCCGGTAATAACTGGTGGAATTGGAACACGAATCCCATATTGCTGTTTCGGAAAGCAGAAAGTTTCTTGTCTTTCATGCCGATAAGCTCAGTGCCGTTGAAGATCACGTTGCCACTGTCGGGCTTCTCAAGAGTGCCGGCAATTTGAAGAAGCGTCGTCTTCCCTGCACCCGACGGACCTACAATCGCCACAATTTCCCCTTTTCCGATTGTCAGGGATATATCCTTGAGAACCTGAAGATTCCCAAACGACTTATATATATTCTTTAGTTCAAGCATAGTATATTTGTTTTTCTATTATCGTTCCAATAATCGCCAAAATTGATCGTTGATCGTTAATGGTTGATAGCTAATCGTTTGATTCTGTATTCCGAAGGATATAGATTATTCGCCCTATTCCCTAAATTCTTGACGAATCCCAAAGGATGCCCCTGGAATGTCACTGTCACATACCCTTTAGGAGTCTCCTCGGGAAGCAATATGGCCTCCTTTGCCAGATATAGCAAGGCACTTTCTCTTGATAGCTCAACTTCCGGAAATGGATGTCCCAAGGCAGTCGACATAGCGAGCTTGTGAGCGGGAATTAGATCCTTCCCCTTTATTTCTCCTATCTCCACTCCCGCCGACATCACTCTTACTCCTTTTGGTATGGAATCAAGCAGATCTGCTGTAGCCTGACTCAGTGCAAGCAAATGTCCGTCATGATTTATTATTTCAAAGTCTCCTTCAATCCATGATTTTGCAGTGTCAATGATCTTTTTGTCGATCTTCTCTTTCCCTTTTCTCTCTTTCTTCCCCTTTTTCTTTGGCTTTGGGCAGGAAGTTCCATAGTCAGAGAAGGGTCTTCTGAATACTGCGACAAACAATCCTTCCCCTCTTGTGAATCCCGGCATGAAGCGAAGGCAAGGAATCACTCCTTTCACTTGGCTTTGAATGCCGTAAAGGCCGGCAAGATGGGTATCGATCGGTTCGAGTCCAAATGTCTCAGCTATCCAGGCTGCATTGTCTTCATCCTCCATCGTGATGAAGGTGCAAGTCGAATAAATCAGATACCCTCCAGGCGCAAGCATCTCAATACCATTTTCAAGTATCTCTCGTTGTAGCGAGGCGCATTGCCTGATCAGACCCTCACTCCATTGGGCTCTTGCTGTCTCATCTTTTCGCATCATTCCTTCTCCGGAGCAGGGCGCATCGATCGCAACCAAGTCAAATGCCCCTTTCATCTCTGAAAGTCGGGCGGTGTCGGCATTTGTAGCTATAATATGTGGATATCCATACTTGCAAAGATTCTCTTTCAGTATATTGGCGCGTGAAGGGTTGAATTCATTGGCAAGCATAACGCTTCCTTCCGGCAATGCGTTGAGTATCGCAGTTGTCTTGCCTCCCGGAGCGGCACATAGGTCGCAGGCGGTCAGTCTCTCGTCACTCCGCTCTCCACACTCCGCTCTCCACTCTACTATCTTCTCCACAATTGTCTCATACGCCATAGATGCGGCATCCTGCACGTAGAATGCTCCAGCATGCAGGAGCGGATTTGATGTGAAGGAGGGTCGCTTTGCAAGATAGCTTCCAGATTTGCACCAGTCTACTGGTGTCATGTCCGGATAGAGTGGCTCATGGGTGGGCTTATATCTGTTTATGCGCACAGAGGTCTCCGGCTCGCCGCATAGTGCGGAAAGCAGGGTTTCTGCATTGTTTTCGCCGATTTCAGAGCTGATTTTAGCCCTAAAACCGTCTGGTAAAAATTTATCTTCAATCATTTCACCGCAAAATTAGTAAAAAACGAGGAATTTTGTTAACTTTGTAGTATGAAAATTCAATCGGCTCTTTATCTTGTGCCCGTTCCCATCAGCGGAGCCCCGGTTTCCGACGTCATTCCGCCGGGCAATCTGGAAATTGTGCGCCAGTTGCGCCATTTTATAGTTGAGAATCTGCGCACTGCCCGTCGCTATCTCCGGCATATAGATCCGGCGTTCCCTATCGCTGACTGCACCTTTGATGTGCTCGACCGCCACACCGGCCCTGAGACTGTCAGCGCTATGCTTGAGCCCCTTCGCATGGGGGAGCCTGTAGGCGTGATGAGCGAGGCCGGTTGTCCTGCTGTGGCTGATCCCGGTAGTCATCCGGTTGAAATAGCTCAGAAAGAAAGTCTCCGGGTGATTCCTTTGGTGGGACCAAGTTCCATATTGATGTCGCTTATGGCATCCGGCTTCAACGGACAGGGATTCGCATTCCACGGTTATCTTCCCATTGATGGGGCTGAGCGTCGCAAGGCTTTGAAGCGGTTGGAATCAGAATCTGTCATAAGACATATGACTCAGATTTTCATCGAGACCCCTTATCGCAACAACCGTATGGTCTCGCTTCTCTCCGAATCACTATCCCCTTCCACAATGCTATGTGTGGCTTGCGACATTACCGACCCAGATCGGGAAGAGGTGGTGACAGCGACGGCACAAGCATGGAGAAAAAGAAAATATGACTTTGATAAGCGTCCGGCTATCTTCCTCCTTTATGCCGGGGCTAAAGGCGGCGACAGCCGCAGATATGAGAAGAAATGAGTAAGAAGATATATTTTGAGGATCAGCCGGAACTCCCCTTTGAAGAGTGGGGTAACCCTTACGACAGTGTTTCCCGGCAGGAAACGCCTTCGCTTACTCCTAAACCCTTGTATTTTTGCTCTTTTGGAAGTGGTTCGAGTGGCAACAGTTGTTATGTAGGGTCGCGTGAGGGTGGACTGATTGTCGACGTTGGTGTAAGAGACGTGGAGATAGAGAAGGGCCTGGCTGCCAATGGCATATCCATGAGTCATGTAAAGGGTGTTTTGCTGACCCATGATCACTCTGATCATGTAAAATACGTCTATTCGTTGCTTCGCAATCATCGGCATCTGAAGCTTTTTTGCACTAATAGGGTTTTGAATGGAATCCTTCGCCGCCACTCTATCTCGAAGAGGATAAAGGAATATCATGTGCCAATATTTAAGGAAATACCCTTCAAGATGCTCGATTTTGAGATCACAGCATTCGAAGTTCCCCATGATGGCACCGACAATATGGGATTCTCCATAGAATTTGACTCTCGACGCTTTGTAATTGCCACCGACCTTGGGGAAGTGACCGAAAGGGCACATTATTATATGAGTCGTGCCACTTACCTTGTGATAGAGGCTAATTATGATGCCGGGATGCTCCGTATGGGTCGCTATCCGGAATATCTGAAAGCACGCATAGCCAGCGGGTCGGGACATCTTGACAATCGCCAGACGGCAGCTTTCCTAAATGAAATAATAAATCCCGGTCTTAACCATATATTCCTTTGTCATCTTTCACAAGACAACAATACCCCTCAGATAGCATTGCGCACTGTCAGGGAAGCTCTTGAAAAGAAAGGAATTAAGATTGGAAATGCCATGGAGACATTCTCCGACAGAAACGCTGATGTGCAACTTGCCGCTCTTCCCCGTTTCGATATGACGAGATGGTTTGTATTCAGAAAATAAGCACTACTGGCCCTATTAGACTAATTAGTCTTATTAGAACATTAAGTAACCTCATAGAAAAATGACTGACAAATCCAACATATTAAGGGCTTCCTACCATACACTCGGTTGCAAGCTGAATTTTTCCGAGACTTCCGCTATCGGCATGCAGCTTGCCCGAAGGGGAATCATCAGGGCTCTTCCTGATGAGACTCCTGACATTGTTGTGGTCAACACTTGTTCGGTGACGGAAGTGGCTGATAAGAAGGGGCGTTCCCTCATAAGGCGACTCCGTGCCCGTTGGCCGGAGGCAACCCTTGTCGTGACCGGATGCTATGCTCAGCTTAAGCCTCAGGAGGTGGCTGCAATAGAGGGTGTGGATATAGTGCTTGGCAATGATGAGAAACTCCGTATTGCTGAATTTCTCGAGCAGTGGGAATCAGATTGCCGAAGCCGGGTCGCAGTTCATGATTATCTCGACATTCGCGAGTTTCGCGGGGCATGTGAGCGTGGCGACCGCACTCGATATTGGCTTAAGGTGCAAGATGGTTGCGACTATTTCTGCACGTATTGCACCATCCCGTTCGCACGCGGACGCAGCCGTTCGGGTCAGATATCAGAACTCGTGGCTGAAGCGGAAAAGGCGGCAATGGCAGGAGGCAAGGAAATAGTGCTGACAGGGGTCAACGTAGGTTGTTTCGGAAAGGATACCGGTGAAGATTTCCTTGAGTTACTCAAGCGATTGGATGAAGTGGAAGGCATAGAGCGCTATCGCATTTCGAGTATCGAGCCGAATCTCCTGACTGAAAAGATAGTGCGCTGGATGGCTTATGAAAGCAGGGCTTTTATGCCAAGTTTCCATATTCCTTTGCAGTCAGGGTCAGACGAAGTGCTTCGATTGATGAATCGTCGCTATCGTACTGATCTATTCTCCGACCGTATCGCTATGATACGCTCTCTGCTTCCCGATGCCTTCATTGGTGTCGACATCATAGCGGGAGCGCGTGGCGAGACAGAAGGGGAGTGGGAGAGGAGTTTCAGCTATGCTGAGTCTCTTCCGGTAAGCCGATTCCATGTCTTCCCTTATTCAGAGCGTCCTGGCACTAAGGCGCTCGGCATCAGCCATCAGGTAAGCCAAGAGGATAAGCACCGAAGGGTGGCGATGCTTACGAAACTCAGCGATGAGAAACTACGCGATTTTTCGCGTCGTTTTTTCGGCAGTGAGCGTCCAGTGCTTTGGGAGCATCCTGATTCGGAGGAAGAGGGCGTGATGTATGGTCATACTGACAACTACCTTCGTGTCCGAGCCAAAGCATCTCCCTCTCTCTACAACACCATCACTCCTGCCCTCCTTTCTGGCTTTCGCGATATAGAGACTCTTGATGCAACGATAAACGATAAACGGTAAACGATTAAATCACCACGCAACACGCACCCCTATGGCACTTGGAAATATACTATCAGTGATCATCCTTAATTGGAACGGCGAGAAACTTCTCCGTAAGTTCCTTCCGTCAGTCATTGCCAACACGCAAGGTCCCGAAGTGGAGGTCATAGTGGCAGACAATGGTTCTTCCGACGATTCTTTGAAAGTAATGTGCGAGGAGTTCCCAAATGTCAAGATATTGGCTTTCGATGAGAATCTGGGTTTTTCGGGAGGATACAATCGTGCCATTTCTGAGGTGGACTCAGAATTTGTGGTGCTCCTGAATTCTGATGTTGAGACACCTCCGGGCTGGTGGCAGCCATTGCTTGCCTTCATGAATTCTCATCCGGGAGTGGGAGCATGCCAGCCAAAGATTCTTTCCTATCGTAGGAAAGATAAGTTTGAATATGCCGGGGCTGCCGGTGGCTTGCTGGACAAGTATGGGTATCCCTATTGTCGTGGGCGACTCTTTGATAAGATTGAATTCGACATGTGCCAGTACGACACCGGACCGGAAGACATAGCTTGGGCATCCGGAGCTGCTTTGATGGTCAGGCGTGATGTCTATCTCGAGGCTGGGGGCCTTGATGAATTGTTTTTCGCGCATATGGAGGAGATCGACCTTTGTTGCCGCATTCATAATCTCGGTTATCGCGTCTGTGTAGTGCCAGAATCCCACGTCTATCATCTTGGAGGCGGCTCTCTTGAACAGGGCGACCCAAGAAAGACATATCTCAATTTCCGCAATAATCTTTTGCTTTTGTATAAGAATCTGCCGGTTCAAAAAGGGAAAAAGGTGCTTTTCAAGCGTCGACTTATGGACACGCTCGCCTTCTTCATGTATGCAGCAACGATGGATTTCGATAATGCAAAAGCCATCTTGCATGCGCATCGCGACTTCAAGAAGATGCGCGATAAATACAGGGTTTTTCCCGAAAGTGATATACTCTCATCCCTACCCGGAGCCGACCGCTGCATCGTCATCGACCGCTTCCTCCCCTTCCTCTCCTAATCTATAATTCAAATTCACAATTAAAAATTATGAAAAAACTAATATTGGTTAGCAATGACGATGGCTATATGGCCAAAGGTGTAAGAGAACTTATTTCCATGCTTGTTCCCTATGGGGAGGTGGTTGCCGTTTGTCCCGACCAAGGCAGAAGCGGACAGTCTATGGCGCTTACATTCGATGCTCCTCTTCGGGTCAAGGAAGAAAAAAGTCCTATTGATGGCGTAAAGCTTTATAGTTGCAATGGTACTCCTGTCGACTGTGTCAAGATCTCATGCTATTCTGTTCTTGATGGCAGAAAACCGGATCTTGTTGTGGCTGGCATTAACCATGGTAGCAATGCATCGGTCAATGTGCTTTATAGCGGCACGATGGGGGCGGTGCAAGAAGGTGCCACTTGGGGTATTCCTGCAATAGGTTTTTCACTGACCACCCACGATCCGGATGCTGACTTTTCAGCTGTGCGTCCGGTAGTAGACGCGCTCGTGCCGAAGATATTGGAGGAGGGACTTCCGGAAGGCACATTCTTGAATGTCAATGTCCCTGCCGGAGTTACGGAGGCTCCAATTGCGTATTGCCGTGAGTGCAAATCTCATTGGAGCGAGGAATACAAGAAATATGAAGACCCCATGGGGAGACCGTTCTACATGCTCTCCGGTTGTATGATCAACGACGAGCCCGACAGCCCCGACACAGATCTCTTTGCCCTCGCGCACGGACGCACCTCCGTAGTCCTCGAATCCCTCGACCGCACCTATCACCAATAATCCATCCGAAGCTATTTGAGTTTGCCAATCAATTAATATCCATTTCCATGAATATTGAAAAATGGATATGTATTAATTCTAAAGCAATGCAGATGTTTGGTGTTTCGCTTGCCGTATCGCCGATAGCGGCGGAGTTTTCTCGGATTTTCGGTAGAGAGGTTGCAAAGGCGGAGGGCATCATGCAAGAGGTGCGTATCCCGCTTGATCCGGGCATCTATACTGTGGAGGCTATGGGCTCCGACGTGGGGCGCAAGAGCGCCAAGCTCCAAATCAGATAGCAGATGCTAAAGATGGAATAATTTGGTCAAAAAGTGTTAAAACTATAATGAATTTACGCCTATTAAATATAAGAGGTGTTGCGATTCGAAAAAAAATATTAATTTTGCAATCACATAAGAAAGACATTCATACAGTAAAGACCAATTAATCGTTTCATTGACAATTATTGTTGCATTAGTAAAGTTATGGATTAATAGTTAAATTAGGATTAGGACACACGGTGTCTTGCGAAGGATTTCGAGGGATACCGGAAAAAAGGGATTCGTAGAGATACGAGTCCCTTTTTCGTCGCCATTTTGAATCTTTTTACTTATTTTACTTGACTTTAGGAGAAAAATGTATTATCTTTGCATCCGTTTCTCGTCTGCGGGTCAGACAATACAGATAATTCTGAATGATGAAACCACAAAATGAGGTTAAGATATCCAGCTGGGCTGCCCATACCACTACTGGCGTGAGCGTGACTCTTGCATTGCTTACTTTAGGCTTGATTGCCTTGATTTGGATTGCGGCTGCCACAGAATCACGCCGGATGATGGGGAAGATAGAAATTAGCGTGGTGCTGGCTGACAATGTTGGCGATGATCGCGCAATGGAAATTCGCGATGCCATTGCCAAGACGAAATTTGCCCAAAATGTCAGATACATTTCCCGAAGGGAGGCTCTCGATAACTGGAAAGAAACTACCGGAGAAGATCTCGAGCATGTGTTTGGGGTCAATCCCCTTTCGCCTGAAGTGGCTTTTACTGTGGCTGCTGAATATTCTACTGTGGGTGGTATTGAAGGTATTAAGAAAAGCGTGTCTGATGTGGCCGGAGTGGAAGAAGTTGGCGCTCCCGATAAGAAGCTGATTGAGTCAATGAACGCTAATATTAAGAAACTCACACTTGCTTTCACCATTATTGCGGCTATAATGCTCGTGATTTCATTTGTGCTTATCAGCAATACCGTGAGACTTTCAATCTACTCTAAAAGATTCACTATACATACGATGCAGCTCGTCGGTGCTACCGATGGGTTTATTCGGCGTCCATTTATAGTTTCTAATGCTCTTGTGGGCGCTGTCTCAGGTCTTATCTCCGGGGCTCTGCTGTCGGGATTGCTCGCTGCAAGCGGGCACATGGGGCTTGAACAACTGTCGGATTTGATCGATTGGAAATGGATGGGCATCATAGATGCCGGGCTAATTATTGGAGGAGCTCTCATTTGTGCGCTCGCAGCCCTGGTAGCCACTACGCGACATTTGCATCAAGATTATGAGGAATTGTTTAAGTAATGAATAATGAACAATTGACATTGGAACAATTAATAATTGAGTGAGAATAATTAATAATTAAATATTTTAATAGGAATGGCGATAAAGATTAAATTCCCCAATCCGCAACCGGGCGATATTAAGAAGGTTGATGATAGCCAGCGCCCTTTTGGCAGGATGAACTATATAGCTATGGCTGGCTGCCTTTTATTGATTATCATTGGATTTGTGCTTATGGCGGGTCCCGGCAGTTCTGTCGAAGGTGGTTTCAATCCGGATATCTTTTCCACTCGTCGCATAGTTGTCGGTCCGGCTGTGACTTTCCTCGGCTTCCTTCTGATGGCATTTGCCATTCTTATCAAGCCAAAAAACAATGAAAAGTGAACAATAAACAGTGAATAGTGAATAATTGGCTACGTCCAAGCTAAAGCAAGTCAAAATTCGATATTCAAAATTTTAAATAGTAAAAATGGATTGGTTAGACGCCCTTATTCTCGGCATCGTTCAGGGACTTGCCGAATATCTTCCGATTTCTTCAAGTGGTCATCTCGTGATATTCCGCGAGATACTCGGGCTCAAGCTTCAAGGCGATGATGCCCTCCAGTTTGATGTGATCCTCCATGCAGCGACTGTATTGAGTACCATCGTGGTTTTATGGCCTCTGTTCCGGGACTTATGCAAAAGTTTCTTCACTTTCAGCAAGGATGATAATTTTTGGTATGTCGTCAAGATTTTGGTAAGCTGCATTCCTATCGCGATAGTGGGATTCTGCTTCAAGGATATGGTGGAAAATTTCTTTACCGGCAATTTGACAATAGTAGGCATATGCTTACTTGCCACCGCTTGCCTTTTGACCTTTGCTCATTATAGCGACCGCCTGATGAATGGGCGGATGGTGAGCGCCAACCGAGGCCGCGACATCACGTTTGCCGATGCCATCACTATTGGTGTGGCTCAGGCTGTCGCAGTGCTTCCCGGTTTGAGCCGAAGTGGCACTACAATTGCTACAGGTATTCTTATTGGCGATAAGCGCGACAAGGTGGCATCATTTTCATTCCTTATGGTGATTATCCCTATAGTGGGGGAGGCTCTTCTCAGTGTCAAGGATATTATGGCAGGTGAGGCAGAAGGACAGACTCCGGTGTCTACTACATGCCTGATAATAGGGTTTGTTGCCGCGTTTGTTGTAGGTTGCGCTGCATGTAAATGGATGCTCAATCTTGTTAAGAAAGGCAAGCTTATATGGTTTGCTGTATATTGTCTGATAGTAGCGATTCTCTGTCTTGTCTGGTAAAAAATGAATAAGATGGATTTTATATCAGGAGAGATAATAGGTATTGATAAGCCATTGGGCTGGACTTCGTTTGATGCTGTCAAGCGTGTAAGAGGTGCGATACAGCGACGCCTTAACGTTAAGAAATTTAAAGTTGGCCATGCCGGCACCCTCGATCCTCTCGCTACCGGAGTCTTGATAATTTGCACCGGCCGCTCTACGCGCGACATAGAACGCCTGCAAAACAGCACCAAGGAATATATCGCCACTATACAATTGGGCGCTACCACTCCGAGCTTCGACCTTGAGACGGAGATTGACGCTACATTCCCTTATGAGCATATCACCGAAGAGATGATTAAGGAGGTGCTTCCGCGCTTTACGGGAAATATCATGCAGGTGCCTCCTATATACAGTGCTGTAAAGATAGATGGCAAACGCGCTTACAAATATGCGAGAAAAGGGAAGGATGTGGAGTTGAAGGCTAAGCCATTGGTGGTGGAAGAGCTGGAGTTGCTTCAATCCAACTTGCCGGAGCTTCGCCTGAGAATAGTGTGCTCAAAAGGCACTTATATCAGGGCGCTTACAAGGGATATTGGGCAAGCACTTGGATCCGGCGCGCATCTTTCTGCCCTTTGCCGAACGAGGGTAGGGGATATTGCGCTTGCCGACTGTCTGAAAGTGGATGAGGCAGTGGAAAAGATTTCAAATTGCGAACTGACTTTCCCTAAAGACTATCAACTTCCGAGCGAGTAGGAGTCGCTATATTTTCTGCATCATAAAAAAAGAGATTCTGATAATGTCAAACCATTCTCAATTCAAAACTCTCAATTCTCAATCATAGATGAAACTCTCACAATTCAAATTTAAACTTCCGGATGCCCAAATCGCTATGCATCCTTCAGAAAACAGAGATGAATGCCGCCTGATGGTGGTGGACGTTCGCGACGGTAGCATCAAACATTGCATTTTTAAGGAGATAATAAATTTCTTTGAGGATCAGGATGTAATGGTCTTCAATGATACAAGGGTTTTCCCAGCCCGACTTTTCGGCAATAAAGAAAAGACCAATGCCAAGATAGAAGTGTTTCTTCTTCGCGAACTTAATGAGGCAAATAAATATTGGGATGTGCTGGTGGAGCCAGCCCGCAAGATAAGAATTGGAAACAAGCTTTATTTCGGCGAAGACGACTCGATGGTGGCTGAAGTGATTGACAATACCACTTCTCGTGGCAGGACACTGCGTTTCCTATATGACGGCCCTCACGACGAGTTTAAAGCTGCTCTTTATGCTCTCGGGGACACACCTCTGCCTGATTACATCACTCGCGATGCTGAGCCTGATGACGTAGAGCGTTATCAGAATATTTTCGCTACAAAGGAGGGGGCGGTGATGGCTCCGGCTGCCGGTCTGCATTTCAGCCGCGAGCTGATGAAGCGACTTGAGATAAAAGGGGTGGAACGTGGTTTCATCACGCTTCACTGTGGACGTGGCAATTTCAGGGATATCGATGTGGAAGATCTTACAAAGCATCGGATGGATTCTGAAGAAATGTTTGTGGAAGAAGATGTTGTGGAGATGGTCAATGCTGCGAAAGACAGAGGGTCAAGGATTTGCGCTGTGGGCACATCTACAATGCGCGCCTTGGTGACTGCTGAATGCATGAACGGACATCTCATGCCTTTCGAGGGGTGGACAAACAAATTCGTTTTCCCTCCTTATGATTTCACTGTGTGCGACTCGATGGTGTCTAATTTTCATTTGCCTTACAGCACTTTGCTTATGATGGTGGCAGCCTTTGGCGGCTACGATTTGATCATGAAGGCTTACGATATTGCAGTAAAGGAGGGCTATATGTTTGGCGCATATGGCGATGCAATGCTCGTGCTTCGTTGACGATTTTGTTAGTAAATGTTAACTAATAGGCTAAGACAAAGTTAATTAAGTTTAATGATATAAATTTTTTAATCGAAAAACTTGACAAATGCATTTAGATGTATTATCTTTGCATCGTGTTTTTCATGGTATTAGATTTAAGGTTAAAGGATAGTTGTCGTGAGACAATTATTCTTTTTTTTGTGTGATGAGCTCTAAAGCACCGGCTCATGAAAATGGGGCCTAACTTTCGAATATTTCTTTGAGGACATCGAGAGATTTGAGATTGTTGCACCCTGGAAAATGCAATCCATAATATTTTAATATCATCTCAATTAGTTTAGATCTCTCTTTGCCGGAGAATCTAAAAAACCTTGCATTGGCATAGTTGATTCGAAGCAGGGTGGGAAGAAATGCAGACCTCTCGGCATCAATCCTCAGACTATGTGGAGTGAGAGTGCTGAATGGATAGATCATGCTGCCTGACTGCATATCAAACTCCATGCCCTCACTATATTCGCTCACTTCCGGCTGAATGCCCATCATGAAGCTCAGGCTGACTAAAAAGGTGATGTGGAAATTAGCTGCCTCAATGCGATTTCCTGTCGCATCTAATATGCTAATCGAATTTGCTATGAAGTCCCACAGACGAGGCTCTGGATGGGCATCTCGGAGGAGTCTTGTCAGAAACTCCGACAAAAAAAGTGATACAGTTGCCTTCAGAGGTTCATAATAAATCGTACGCCACACTTTCTTAGGGAGTATTGATGATAGATTATGGATGTCGCGTGTGGAAGAAATATTAGCTTGTGCCTCAATTAAGCTTAAAGGTTGTATCCTCGCTGATGTCTGTCTGCTCTTGTTTGTGGTGGCGGCAGGGGTGAGAAACGCCATGCGGCCTCGCTCACGGGTGTAGATACTCGTGACGTTGTGGCGGTCGCTGTGTTTGACAGTTCCCAATACTATACCGGTGATGGTTTCTTTCATTGTTTCAGGGGTCAGGTTTCTGGGTCAGACTGGTCGGATACTCCCTCCATAAAAAAAGATCTAACTCTTTTCACAAAGAATTAGACCGAAACCTTAATCTTAATTTAATACTATGAAAAACACACTTGCAAAATTAATGATTTTTTTTGAATCTACAAATTATTTTGGGGAAAATTTCAAAAAAATGTGGTTGATATAAATTTTTTAGCTTAATATCCGTTATATAAGTGTTAAATTTTCACTTTCATATGAAGAAATACAATATCGCTGTAGCCGGAACCGGCTATGTGGGTCTGTCGCTCGCCACGCTTCTCGCACAGCACAACCATGTGACAGCTGTAGATGTGATCCCGGAAAAGGTGGATCTAATAAACAAAAGGATTTCCCCAATACAAGATGAATATATAGAGAAATTCCTTGCCGAGAAAGATCTTGACCTTGTAGCTACCCTTGACGGGGCATCGGCTTATAAGGATGCCGATTTCGTGGTCATTGCGGCTCCTACCAACTATGACCCGGTGACCAATTTCTTCGACACACACTGCATCGAAGATGTAATCGACCTTGTTCTCTCTGTCAATCCTAAGGCTGTGATGGTCATCAAGTCTACTATTCCGGTAGGCTATTGCCGCTCTTTATATCTGAAATATGCTAATTCAGGCGTCCCTGAATTCAATCTAATGTTTTTCCCTGAATTCCTTAGGGAATCGAAGGCCCTCTACGATAATCTTTATCCTTCACGCATCATTGCGGGAGTGCCAAAGGTGATTGAAGACAAACGCTACGCCAAAGAGAATGATGCTATATTAAAGATAACCGACATGCTGGCAATGGAAGAGGCTGCCAAAACATTTGTGGCCTTGCTTGAGCAAGGGGCAGTCAAAGAGGATATCCCTGTGCTCTATATGGGAATGAAAGAGGCTGAAGCAGTCAAGCTCTTTGCCAATACTTATCTTGCTCTGCGTGTGAGTTACTTTAACGAGCTCGATACTTATGCTGAGGTGAAAGGACTCGACTCAAAGGCTATAATTGAGGGTGTAGGTCTCGATCCAAGAATCGGATCACACTATAACAATCCTTCTTTCGGATATGGAGGCTATTGTCTGCCCAAGGACACTAAGCAGCTGCTTGCCAACTATGCTGAGGTGCCTCAAAATATGATGTCGGCTATTGTGGAGTCAAATCGTACGCGCAAGGACTTTATCGCTGACCAGGTGCTTAGGCTTGCAGGATGGTATGACTATACATCTAATAATCATTACCAACATTCCTACTCCAAACAGAAGACGCAGAGCGAACAACATGTTGCCCCTGTCATCGGAGTCTATCGATTGACCATGAAGTCAAATTCCGACAATTTCCGCCAATCAAGCATACAAGGGGTAATGAAGCGTATCAAGGCAAAGGGTGCTCAGGTAGTGATTTATGAGCCTACACTTGAAGACGGCACTTCCTTTTTCGGAAGCACCGTCGTCAATGACATTGATAAGTTTAAGGAAATGTCGCAAGCCATTATCGCCAACCGATATGACTCCATCCTCGATGATGTTGCCGACAAGGTCTACACCCGAGATATATTCCGCAGAGATTAAGGCCCATTTTATGAGATGGGGTCTATGAATATAGGAAGCGTTTGATGGAGCGCTTAGGCGTTTTCTCAAATTCGTTTGGAATAAGCTGTATCTTTGAAATCTTTTCGTAAGGAGCCACCAGTCGGTTGAGCTCCTTTCTTGTTTCTTCCATTTTGTCTCCTAAGTCAGAGCTTGTAAGGTCGAATTTGTCGAGAGCCGGATAGTCAGGGTAGACAAGGGCTACGAGTTTGCCATCACGTTCCACCACCAGAGACTCCGCAACAAACGGCATATTGTTGAGCTTTGCCTCTATCTCCTCGGGATAAATGTTCTGTCCGTTGGCAGAGAGAAGCATGGTCTTGTTGCGGCCACGCAAGAAGAGTGTGCCATCTGGATTACGGGTGCCCATATCCCCCGTCTTAAGCCATCCTTTGCTGTCAAGGACAGCTTTGGTTGCTTCGGGATTGCGGTAGTAGCCTTTCATGACATTGACCCCTTTTACGCAAACCTCCCCGGGAATATTCTCTGGATCTTCACTCATCACCATCGACGCCATCGTAGGGAGAGTGCGACCTGCGCTGCCGGGAATAAATTCACGCCATGGAGTATATGAAATCAGAGGTCCGCATTCCGTCATGCCATATCCAACGGTGAAAGGGAACTTGATCTTGTAAAGGAAATCCTCCACTTCATGGTTTAATGCAGCGCCTCCTACTATCACTTCCTCAAATTCGCCACCGAATGCCTCGATTAGTTTCTTGCGGATCTTGGAATAGACAAGACTGTCTAATAGCGGCACGGCAAGAGTCCACCTGATAGGACCTTTTGAAATCATCGGAAGTATCTGTGCTTTATAGATCTTTTCAAGAATCAAGGGTACACAAATGATAAGGTTTGGCTTGACTTCACCCAGAGCCTTAAGCAATATGCGGGGCGACGGAGTCTTGTCAAGGACAGTAATATGGCTTCCTACGGCAAGCGGAGTCAGCATATCGAATGCGCATGCGTAGGCGTGAGCCAACGGAAGGAAGTTGAGCGCACGACTTGATCTGTAATGAAGCTTGCTGTGGATGCCGAAACAGACATTCCCGGCAAGATTCTCTCCGGTCAGCATTACCCCTTTTGAGAAGCCTGTGGTGCCGGATGTATAATTTATCTCTGCGAGTTCTGAATTGTCGCGATCGTCATACGTCACATCGGCAGGACCGAAGCCGTCGGGATGCGTGCGATTGAATCTGCGTCTTGTCAGTCTGAAATGACGTTTTATCTCAGCCCCTTCAGCTTCATAAAGCACTTCATGACCCTTTAGAGAGAACACTGCCTTCACTTTTGTGAGTGAATCCGGGTCCATATGCTCCCAAATAGATTCCTGCACTATTAGCACTGATGCACCGCTGTGAGTGACGATATGACCTATATCTATGGGGTTGAATTCTGAAAGAATAGGTACTACTACGGCTCCATACGTGACTACGCCCATATATATCTGTATCCAATCAGAACAGTCTTTGCCACAGAGTGCGATTTTATCGCCCGGTTTGATGCCGATGGCGCGATAAAATGTGTGTGCGAGTCCAATGTTGTAAGCCAATTGGCCGTAGGTGATAGTTTCCCCTTTTGTATAGTCGGTCAGTGCCGGAAGGTCCCAGTTTTCTTTGAAGCTTTTTTCGTAGATTTTTATGAAGTTAAGTATTTCCATGGGGATGATTTAGGTTTTAAGTTTCAGGTTTAAGGGGTCTGACGAGTCTGACATGTCGCCCCCGTATTATTATAACGCAAAAGACCGGTCTATGGATTAAGACCGGTCTTCATTTATCTTTGATAGGTAGGATTCGATTATTCGAATTTTTCAGCGATTAAGGCTGCTATATGTGCCATTTCTGCCGGATTTGGATTCTCAATCTTCTTCCGGAAGTCCATATCTCCCTCAGTAGTCAGAGGCACAAGATGGATATGGGCGTGTGGCACTTCGAGTCCGAGAACAGCCTGTCCGACTTTCTTGCAAGGTATGGCAGCCTTTATCGCCTTAGCCACTTTTTTAGCAAAAACTTGAAGCCCGGCAAGTGTCTCGTCGTCAAGATCAAATATATAGTCTGTCTCCTGCTTGGGAATCACAAGTGTATGCCCCCACTGGAGTGGGTTGATGTCGAGGAATGCATAATAGCGGTCATCTTCTGCCACCTTATATGACGGTATTTCCCCGGCAACGATTTTTGAGAAGATAGTCATGCTTAGAGTTCAATTTTGAGGATTTCGAAATCAAGTACACCTACAGGAGCCTCTACTTTCACCTTGTCGCCCACTTTGTGGCCCATAAGTGCCTTAGCGATAGGAGTGGATGACGCTATCTTAAATTCTCTAAGATTAGCTTCATTTTCGGTCACGATTGTATAGGTCATCTGCATGCCATTCTTGATATTCTTGATGGTCACCTTGTTAAGCAGACCGACTTCGTCAGTGGTGAGTTTGCTGTCGTCGATGATGCGTGAAGAAGCAATCAGCTCTTTAATTTTAGCGATTTTCATCTCAAGCATTCCTTGGGCTTCCTTGGCAGCATCATATTCGGCATTTTCCGAGAGGTCGCCTTTATCGCGCGCCTCAGCTATTGCATTCTTGATGGCAGGACGCTGTGCTTCGAGTTCTGCAAGCTCAGCCATCTTCTTATCATATCCTTCTTTGGTCAGGTAAGTAGCCATATTTAGTGTTTATTTTTCAGTTTGCGTTTGTTTGGTTTATGCGGTTAAAAAAGGGAGTCCCTTTTATTGGCGGGTGTCCGCCTCTAAAAGGACCTCTCTCTTATTTATGGTGCAAAGTTACTAAAAATTTTTGATATTCGCAAATTTAAGTATCAATATTGGCATAGGTGGCATGCTCTTCGATGAATTCGCGACGCGGTGCTACTTCTTCGCCCATCAGAACGGCGAAAGTGTGATCGGCGCTGGCGGCATCAGTCAGTGTCACACGCTTCAGCATGCGGTTTTCGGGATCCATTGTGGTTTCCCACAGCTGTTCGGGATTCATTTCGCCAAGACCTTTATAACGTTGGAGCACGAACTTGTTGCGGTCTCCTCCGCAGTGACGGTCTACAAATGACTGCACCTGCTGGTCGGTCCATGCGTATTCAAATACTCCTTTCTTTCCTTTTAAGGTGCACTTATAGAGTGGGGGAGTGGCAATATAAAGGTAGCCATTGTCAATGATCGGACGTATGCGGCGGAAGAAGAAGGTCATAAGCAAGGTTGCTATATGGGCCCCGTCGACATCGGCATCAGTCATGATGATTATCTTGTGATAGCGCAACTTGGATACATTTGGCTCCTTGGAATCCTCTTCAGTGCCAATTGTCACGCCCAGAGCTTTAAACATATTGACAATTTCTTCCGATTCAAACACCTTGTGCTCCATGGCTTTCTCCACGTTGAGGATTTTTCCTCGCAGCGGGAGGATAGCCTGGAAGTTGGGATTGCGTCCCTGTTTTGCACTACCTCCTGCCGAGTCACCCTCGACGAGGAATATCTCGCAGGCAGCAGCATCGCGACTCTTGCAGTCGGCAAGTTTACCGGGAAGTCCGGCTCCTGAGAGCGGCGACTTTCTCTGCACTTTCATCCTCGCATTGTAGGCGGCATGACGCGCTGTCGCAGCCAAAATCACCTTGTCGACTATCGCGCGAGCCTGCTTGGGATGCTCCTCCAGATAGTTTCTGAGAGCTTCGCTGACAGCAGTCTGCACCACTCCCATCACGTCGTTGTTGCCAAGCTTGGTCTTGGTCTGACCCTCAAACTGCGGCTCAGCTACTTTTACAGATACCACAGCGGTGAGACCATCGCGGAAGTCTTCTTTAGAGAGCTCAATCTTAAGCTTATCGAGCAGATGATTGTCGTCGGCATATTTTTTGAGGGTCGATGTCAAGCCGCGGCGGAAGCCGGTCAGGTGTGTTCCTCCTTCGACAGTGTTGATATTATTGACGTAGGAGTATATGTTCTCATTAAATGAGGTATTGTAGGTCATAGCCACTTCCACAGGCACACCGTTGCGCTCTGTCTTGAGGTCGATGATGTCGTCGATAAGACGTTCCTTGCCTTGATCGATATATCTCACGAATTCTTTCAGACCCTCTTCGCTGTGGAATTTATCTGATCGCGGATTGCCGTTTTCATCGCGAAAACGCTCGTCGGTCAGCGTAAGTGTGATGCCTGCGTTAAGGTATGCAAGATCGCGAAGACGATTGGCAAGAGTCTCATAATCGTAGATTGTCTCTGTGAAAATGCTTGCATCGGGGTGGAAGATGATTGTGGTGCCGGTATGGTCGGTCTCGTCGATCACTTGCAGATCGCAAGTAGGCTTGCCATAGGCGTATTCCTGCATATACACTTTCCCGTCGCGGTGGATTTCTGCACGAAGATAATCCGACAGGGCGTTGACACAGCTCACGCCCACACCGTGAAGGCCACCTGACACTTTGTAGGAGCCCTTGTCAAACTTACCGCCGGCATGAAGCACAGTCAAAACTACCTCAAGTGCCGGTTTGTGCATTTTCTCATGCATGTCTACCGGAATTCCTCGTCCATTGTCGTCTACTCGGATTGAGTTGTCTTCCAATATAGTGACGTGAATATCCGAAGCAAAGCCGGCGAGAGCCTCATCGATCGAGTTATCGACCACCTCATAGACAAGATGGTGGAGTCCGCGGCCGGAAATATCGCCGATATACATCGCCGGGCGCTTTCTCACGGCCTCAAGCCCTTCAAGCACTTGGATGTTGTCTGCCGCGTATTCTTTTTGCTGTATTTCTTCTTGTTCCATTTCAGATTGTTTGAATTATCCCCTATCCTTGTCTTTTTCTCTCATCTATTGCAGAAGCTATCGATGAGAATATATTGTCTACATGTCCAAGACCATCTATCTGGATGTAAGCACCGTTTTTATGATAATGCTCCTTCAAGGGTTCGGTCTGATTGTGGTAGACCTTCAGGCGGTTGAGGATTGTCTCCATATTATCGTCTGCCCGTCCGGTCTCAGCACCTCTTTTGAGCATGCGAGCCACAAGCTCTTCCTCCGGCACTTCGAGACCTACCACTCCGGTGAGAGACTCTCCATTTTCTGAAAGAAGCTTTTCAAGCTCCAATGCCTGAGGGATTGTGCGTGGAAATCCATCGAAAATCACGCCCTTGCTTTCCTTGGGAAGCGACTTGAGTTCCTGACGGAGGATGTCGACCATAAGATCGTCGGGGATCAGATGCCCCTTGCTGATATATGAGTCTGCGATTTTGCCAAGTTCTGTGCCCTCTTTGATCTGCTTACGGAGCACCTCTCCTGTAGAAATATGGTGAAGACCGTATTTTTCTATGATTTTTTCGCTTTGCGTGCCCTTACCACTTCCGGGGGCACCGAATAATACAAGGTTCAACATGGTTTTGCTGATTTGTGTCTGCTTGTGTAGTTGTTAATCTTCCTTTATGACGTAGATGTCGGGAATGTTTCTTGCTTTCCCATCAAGGTCAAGCCCATATCCGATGATGAATTTAGGCGGAATCTTGAAAGCAATGTAATCGGGTGTGAATCCGGTCTGTGTGCTTTCCGGCTTGAAGAGAAGGGTTGCAAACTTCACAGAGGATGGATTCTGCTTTTTGAGGTCTTCTATCATCCTGCATGCAGTCAGCCCGGTGTCTACAATGTCTTCGATAATAATGACATCCCGACCTTCGATGTCGTCGGTAAGGCCGATGATCTGCTTCACCGATCCGGTGGAGGATGTGCCTTCATACGATTTGTATCTTATGAAAGATATCTTGGCATCGTTGATGCCGGTGGCGCGGATCAGGTCTGCCGCGAAGACGAATGCACCCGTAAGTACGCATAGGAAAATGGGCGATTTCCCTTCATAGTCTCGTGCCAATTCTTTCCCCACACGCTCTACTTGCGCTGCGATCTCCTCGCGTGTCAGATAAGGCACGAAAGTCAGACCGTCGATAATAACTTGCTTCTCTGTTTGCATACGACAATAGTTTGTGCAAAGATACAAAAAAATCTTGATATGGCAAAATAAGTTTCCCGATTATGCTTACCTTTTTTGAGCGTCACAGCAGTTCAAAGTCTGTATCGATGGCTGTCACTTGGAACTCGGTGCGACGGTTGATTTGGTCGGCTGCCTCTTGATCCTCTTCTGAGAGAGTCAAAATGTATTCCGGCGTTAGCTCGGTGCCTTCTTCAAACTGAGGAAACTCCTTGTTGATGCGCTTGGTTACGGTCTTGGGGCGGGTCTTTCCATAGCCCGACCAAGTCAAGCGCGAAGCGTTGATTCCTTTATCGACAAGATAATCGACTACGCTTTTTGCGCGACGCTCTGAGAGGTCGATATTGTATTCCTCGCTTCCTTTCCGGTCAGTATGGGCACTCATTTCAATGGATACGTTTGGATTGTCTTCAAGCATCACTGCAAGTTCATCAAGTGCTTCCTTTGACTCAGGACGCAAAGTGGCTTTGTCGAAATCGTAGAAAATATTTTCCACTACACTTGGCTTTGAGATGGATGCAAGTATGAAGTCGATTCCGTATTCGGCGTCCTCGTCGGCTGAGTCACTTTCAAATTCCACTTTCTGGTTGAGATATCCTTTGGCTCCTGCCATCATTACATATTTCACACCTCGCTGCAAATTGAATTTAAAGCTGCCATCGTCTCTCGCCACTTCTTTTTGGTTTGACCCATCGTTGCCCACAATTCGGATTATTGCATTTGGCACAGGCTCATCGTCTTTATCTACTACCCATCCCGATATGGTGATCTTAAGCTCAGGAAGAAGAAAAGAATAGATGTGGTCGTATCCTCTGGCATCGCCACGGTTGCTGCTGAAAAATCCGGATTCCCCCGGTCCGAAAGTGATGCCGAAGTCATCGCCAGTGGAGTTGAGCGGCAACCCCATATTATCAATGCTCCAGCGGTCGCCGGTAGAGTTTAGTGTGGCTTTAAATATGTCGAGTCCTCCAAAGCCGGAATGCCCGTCGCTGGAGAAATATAGTAAGGAGTCGGTGCGGACGTAGGGGAAAGATTCGTTGCCGATGGTGTTGATCTGCGGCCCGAGATTTTCAAGCGAGCCTCCTCGTTCCTGAAGATTTATGCGCCAAATGTCAAGCCCTCCGTAGCCTCCCGGCATGTCGGATGTGAAATACAAGTAGCGCCCATCGGGAGACACAGCCGGATGGCCGACGGCAGTCACCGTATCATTTAGTATCTCAAATTTTTGAGCTGCGCTCCATGCGGCATCGCTCCGGCGTGATGTGTAAATTTCCACAGAAGTGCTCGATGTCTCCGAACGTTTTGCCACAGTCAGATACATAGTTTGTCCGTCTGGGGAAAAAGATATTATCCCTTCATCAGCATCCGTGTTCAGTTCTCCCTCGACAGGGGCAGGGCGCAGCCATTCCCCTTTCTCGTTTTTCTTTGTCATCCATATATCACCCTTTTTCATGCCGGTGATTTCTGACTTGTTGTCGCCGGTTGCCTTTTCGTTGGTGGTGGTATAATACAGCACGTCGTAGTTCTTGTCAAGATACATAGGAGCATAGTCGGAGCGGCGTGAGTTGAGGAGTTTGGATTGCTTCACTATATAGCGGTTCTTCGGCGCTTCCTTAGAGGCAATGGCGATGTTGCATCCTCTTATGCCTGATTGGGCAATTGGATCGTCGGGTTTCAATTCGAGAAATTTCTGATATTCAGTGATCGCCTGAGGATATTTGCCTGAAGCCTGAAGCATTTGGCCAAGACGAAGATATATAGTGGAGTCGGTCTGCCCGTAGCGGAGTGCATTTTGATATGCTGCTACTGCATTAGCGGGTCGGTTGAGGCGTTGATAGCAAGTGGCAAGTTTATATGCCACCTCTCCACGAAGTGGTCGTTCTTCAGGCTTCGTGAGGCGGTTGTATATTTTGCGGTACATGTTGGAAGCGTTGAAAAACTCTCCCCTTGCAAGAGTGTCGTCAGCTTCAGATATTTTCACTGATTTGCATGAAGACAGAGCTGCCATCAGAAGCAGCATATACAGAGATATCAGAAAGAAGTGTCTATTATTGCGCATATTATTAGAACGCTATAGTCTTGCCTTTATTGTCATTGCAAGCATCTGCGTGCTACCATAGATCGCGGCGTGGGAATAATTGGGAATAGCGTGAGCGAAGATTGCTTATCAGGTGAGTCATGTCACGCGAAAAGTTATGTCCGGTCCAGACTCCGCTGTTGGTTATCATTACCCAGCATTCTCCATTTGGAAATCTCTCGATTAGAGTGTGGGTTGATGATAATGTCCCAGTTCGTCTCCACTTTCCTTGCTCGTCAATTTCACTCCATCCTCGGGATATTCGTCCTTCTTTGGCGTATGCTGTCAGCGAGTCGATAGATTCATTGCTGATGATATTGCTTACGTGAGGATACTTGTCGGTAGCTGCCACAAGGCGAGCCAAGTCTGATGCTGATGCGCACCATCCTCCAGCCCCAAGCAATCCGTTGATATTGCTGCCTCCATATACTCTCTCGACCATACGACCACTGCCGTTGTATTCTTCAACTTGAACAGTATCCGGACCATAATAACGCACTTCATTATCGTTGCGTTCGGCATAGTAATTAGTGGCAGGCCTGAATCCATAGCATCCCGCAGGGTGCAGGACTTCTTCGGTGACGAAATCCCAATAACTTTTCCCTGTCACCCTTTCGATCACCAGCGACAACAACATGTAGCCAAAATTTGAATAGCGGAAACCTTGTCCCGGGGTAAAGGCAATCTTTCGTCCTAAGACGATCTGTGTGAGTTCCTCATTAGTAGGAGGCGCATCAAGATGCTTGGTAGAAATAATGTCTTTGGTGTTGAACATTGGGTCTCCTGCTCCCATGCCAAATCCCCCCTTATGCTGCAGGAGATTGTCGACCGTAATGTCGAAAAGACGCTGGTCTTTTATCGCGTTGCTGTAGGATGTGTCGTTGAGTATGCCATCCTGACCAAATATTTTAGAGTCAAGTTTTAGCTTCCCATCCTCTACAAGACGCATTATGGCAATCGCAGTCACCAACTTCGACGCTGACGCCAGCCTCATGATATTGGTGGGGGTCATTTCTTTCCCATTTTCCTTATCAGCCCAGCCATAACCCTTAGCATATAGAAGGGAGTCATTGCGAGTGACCGCCAGAGATAAGCCTTTTATATTCCATCGTCCGATAAAACGCTCTATCTCGCTGTCCATTTTCGAAAGGGCAGGGTAGTCGGATACTTGATTCGTCAGAGAATCCATCCAATGTGAAGCAGACGATATTAGTGTCTCCTTCTTAATATCTTTTTGAGTCTCTTTTTGCCTGCTGAATGCAACCATGAAGATTACGGCCGTGCAGAGTGTGGCGCATAAAAAAATTATCGATATACCTCTTTTTATATCATTTCTTCTCATCTTCTGTTAAATAATGTTAAATCCAAAAAGATTTTTTATGTTTTACAGCATACTTTCGGAAATAATCACTAATTTTGCATCGAGTTTTTCATGGTATTAGATTTTAAGGTTAACAGAAGATTGGTTGTCGTGATGACAATCAATTTTTTTTTGCTATTCCTTTTTCGATCGGGCATTATAGGCTTCAAGGGCTCTTTCAAGTACGATAAGTGCTTTTCCAAGTTCTTCACGATTGAGAACGTAGGCTAAGCGCACCTCATTCCTTCCAGCTCCTGGGGTAGTGTAGAAGCCAGATGCCGGAGCCATGAAGACAGTTGCTCCCTCATATGAAAATTCGCTGAGACACCATTCGCAAAACTTGTCGGCATCGTCGACCGGTAGGCTTGCAACAGTATAGAATGCCCCCATGGGTATGGGAGAATAGCAACCCGGGATTTTGTTGATGCCATCGACAAGGAAATTTCGACGAGCCACATATTCATTGTAGACATCAAGCATATATTCCCGGTCGGCATCTACGGATGCTTCTGCAATGATCTGTCCGATAAGAGGAGGGCTTAGGCGCGCCTGACAAAATTTCATTACATTGGCACGAAGTTCCTTATTTTTAGTAATCAGGGCTCCGATGCGTATGCCGCATTCATTATAGCGTTTAGACACAGAGTCGATCAGCACCACATTCTCTTCAATTCCGGGAAGGTGGAATGCTGAGACATAAGGAGCCCCGGTGTAGCAGAATTCACGATACACCTCGTCGGAAAAAAGGAAAAGATCGTATTTCTTCACGAGGTCGCGTATCTGCATCATCTCTTTGATGGTGTAAAGATATCCTGTAGGATTATTTGGATTGCAAATGAGTATGCCTTTGGTGCGAGGAGTGATGAGTTTCTCAAATTCCTCAATCGGCGGAAGAGCAAAGCCTTTGTCGATAGATGAGGGTATGGAGACTATCTTTGCACCGGCAGAAATGGCAAATGCCATATAGTTGGCATAAGCGGGCTCCGGCACTATAATTTCGTCGCCAGGATCAAGGCATGCCATAAATGAGAAAAGCACCGCTTCAGAACCTCCGCAGGTGACAATTATATCGTCGACATCAACATCTATGTTGAATCGGTGGTAGTATTCCTTCAATTTGGCACGCAGTGATGGCAGACCGTCGGAAGGACTATATTCGAGCACATCGCGGTCGATATGTCTCAGAGCCTCGAAAGCTTGCGGAGGTGTAGGAAGGTCCGGTTGGCCGATATTTAGGCGATACACCTTTATGCCACGCTTGATGGCTTCGTTGGCAAGGGGGGCAAGACGCCGTATTGGGGAAGCAGGCATTTCAAAGCCGCGTTCAGATAGATGTGCCATATTCTAATTGTGAGTTGAGAATGAGAAATGAGAATTAAGCATGCTTCATAATTCCTTGTTCTAAGTCTCGATTATTAATGATTTAAATTAATAGTCAATATTTGAGTTTTAGATTCTTGTCGTCAAGAATCTTGAGATAGGCGTTGGCTGCCATTCGTGCCTCGGGAAGATTCATGAGCAAATAGTTGCCGCAATCTTTAGGGGTCGCTCCCGGCACTTCCCCGTCAAAATCAGAGATAAACTGAAAAGTCTCTTTAAGGAGGGGGATGATGTCGGCACTTTCGTAGTCGCCGTTGAGGAGGAGATAATTGCCGGTGCAGCAACCCATCGGACCCCAATATACAATGCGATTGCCCCATTCCGGATGATTGCGCAGATATGTCGCTGCAAGATGCTCTATGGCATGGAGTGCAGAAATTGATAGGGCGGGCTGACGGTTGGGCGCTGTCATTCTGATATCGAATGTTGATATGATATCACCGGCTGGAGTGGTGTCTTTTCTGCTGAGATACACTCCCGGCAGTAGTGTCTGATGATCGATGGTGAAGCTTGCTATCTTTTTCATAGTGCAAATTTAAGAAAAAATAGCGACATGAGAAAGAAAGATGACCGAAACGTTTGCATATAATGAGATTTATGTGTAATTTTGAATCAGATTACTCTTAACAATTATGGGAAATAAAGAAATGAAATATTCTGAGGCGATTGCCGAGCTTGAGGCGATCACCGCAAAAATGCAAAGTCAGGAGTGCGATATCGACTCCCTCGCTGCCCTAACTTCACGAGCTTTGGAATTGGTGAAGATTTGCAAGGAGAAGCTGTTTAAGACCGATGAGGAAGTAAGAAGATGTCTGGAGACTCTTTCCGATTCCTTAGACTGACTTTGAGTGCCATAAGAATGTTTTTATGTTGTAAAACATATAGATTATAACTTGTGAATTCGAACTATTGAATACACTATGAGGTTATAAAAGTATGGTGGAATTCCCCATCTTACTAATACATATCAATTATGGCATATAAAATCGCAGAAATCGAAGGCATAGGAGATGCCTATGCTGAAAAATTACAGGCAGTAGGAATAAAGACAACAGAAGATCTTCTTAACGCTTGTGCTACTCCGGCAGGAAGAAAGAAAATTGCAGAAGAGACAGGAATAAGTGGCAAACTTATCCTTAAATGGACCAACCATGCCGATCTTTTCCGTATCAAGGGCGTTGCCGGTCAGTTTGCTGAGCTTCTTGAGGCTGCCGGCGTAGACACTGTAAAGGAATTCCGTCATCGTGTTGCTGCTAATCTACAGCCCAAGATGGTTGAAGTCAATGATGCTAAGAATCTTTGCAACCGTGTTCCTTCAGTGAGCGAATTAGAGAAAATGATCGAGCAGGCTAAGGAGCTTGAACCAATTATCACTTATTGATTTGGAATCAAGCATTTCAGCTTGTCGTAAATCATAAAAAAATTAAAATCCCCATTAACTTTGCAAGGACGCACTATTCGTGCGTCCTCTCTATGTATGAAACTTAGACTTCTCTTAATTTCCATTCTTTATATTTTAGTCTTTCCAGTCTATTCGATGGTATGGTATGACGGAAAAAATCCAGTGTCATACCATATACCTGATGGGAGTGATCCCGTGGTGAGCGTAGCCGCATCTATGTTTGCTTCCGATATGGAGGCAGTCACAGGCAAGACTGCATTGCCTGCAGATCTTTCCAATTCAGTCATTCGCCTTTATCAGCTTGATACGGCGTCGGAATCTGACGTCAAAGATGCCAAAAATGCCGGTATTAATGTAAAAGAACTCAAGAATCTTACCGATGGATATGCTATCAAGGTGGCTGATGAGGTGATTCATGTGGCAGGTGCAAACGGACGCGGAGCAGCATATGGTCTTCTCGAATTAAGCCGGATGGCTGGTGTCTCACCATGGATATGGTGGGGCGATATGGTGCC
Organism: uncultured Sangeribacter sp.; assembly: GCA_964525115.1. GTDB lineage: Bacteria > Bacteroidota > Bacteroidia > Bacteroidales > Muribaculaceae > Lepagella. Next base: position 138,215 of record CAZGGB010000001.1, read on the forward strand.
TGCAAAGAAGGAGATTTTGACTATAGACGATAATTTCTCTGACATGATGGGGGCATCGGTAGAGTTGCGTGGCATTTTCATTAACGATGAGGATTGGTCGCTCCGCCCGTGGAGCCATCTTAACTTCGAACCTTCTGATAAGACTGAAATAGGCGCTAAGACTTACAGGAAAATTTTTGAGCTTCTTCTTCGTCTGCGTGCTAATACGCTTTGGCCTGCGATGCATGAGGGAACTACTGCTTTTTTCTTAGTTGATGGAGCAAAGGAGCAAGCTGACAGTTGCGGCATTGTAATTGGCACTTCGCATTGTGAGCCTATGCTCCGCAACAATGTCGGAGAGTGGGCCATATCCAAGAGAGGGCGCTTTAATTATAAGACCAACAGGGAAGAAGTGATTCGTTATTGGACGGAGCGCCTGCAGGAGGTGAAGGATTCTAAAGGTGGCAACCTCTTTACTATTGGTATGCGTGGCATACATGATAGTTCGATGGAAGGCTACAAGACAGCAGAGGAAAAATTTGAGGGACTTCAACAAGTTATCAATGACCAGCAAACCTTAATTAAGGAAAATATTGGGGATCCTTCGCAGCAAGATCAAATTTTTGTGCCATACAAGGAGGTGCTCGAACTATATGAGATGGGCCTTGATGTGCCTGATTATGTCACTCTAATGTGGTGTGACGATAACCATGGATATCTCACTCGCCTCAGTGATGGAAAAGAGCAGAAGCGCAGTGGTGGAGGAGGGGTCTACTATCATTTAAGCTATTGGGGGCAACCGCATGATTATCTTTGGCTTACTACTACGCAACCCGGACTTATATGGCATCAGATGCGCCAGGCTTATGACAAGAATGTAAGGAAACTTTGGATTGCAAATGTGCATGACCCGAAAGTGGCTGGGTATGATCTCGAATTGTTTCTTGACATGGCGTGGAATATAAATAGCGTAGATGCATCTTCAATACGGAGTCATTATAAATCTTGGCTTATGCGTAGTTTTGGTAAGGAAGCTGCCGAGTTGATTTTCCCGGTGATGCATGATTTCTATCGCCTTTGCGGACAGCGGAAGCCTGAATTTATGGGATGGTCGCAAGTGGAGAAAGACCGTAATTTATATGAGCGCCGCCTGTCGCCAGTGCGAAGCACAGAACTTAATCCGAATGAATTTGGCGATGAATTGAATCGTTATGTTTCTGAATTTGACAGAGCTTCTTACGTAGTAGACTATGCTACCAAGCTTATTGATCCTTCATTGTATGATGCATATTTTGCTGCCGTCATTTATCCGGTATGTGTTTCAGCAGCACATGCAAGGTCTCTTCTTAAGGCGCAGGAGGCTCGCATGTTGGCATCAGGAAGGAATAGTGTTGTAGACAGAGATTCCCTTGAATTTCGGATTAAATCAGCTTGTGCTGAAAGCCAAAGGGCTTATCAGGAAGTAAGGAAATTGACGGAGTATTACAATGATGTAGTGTCTGACGGCAAATGGAAATGGAGCATGGATATGCGGCCTCGTGACTTGCCGGTGTTCTTTGCTCCATCACTTCCTCTTATTCTTACAGAGCAAGAACTATTGCAATATCCAATTCCTGTTGCAGGGAATCCTCAACCCCCAATGCCGGATCGGGCAGTAGTGGGAAATGCAGATTCATTTAGTCAAGTCAAGGGAACCGCAACCCCTGTTGGTATGTTGGGCCATAGTATGAATGCCGTGGCTCTTGAGAAGGGAAGTGCTTTGACGTATGACTTTGATGTGGCTGAAGGAGTAGATGGAGTTGTAAGGATAGCACTCATTCCTACTCATGCGATTGATGGTGTTGATGTTCGATTTAGTGTCAGTGTCGATGGATCGAAACCTCAGGTGTATAGTTTAAAAGAGCCGTTCCGCTCTGAAAAGTGGAAGGAGAATGTACTAAGAGCCCAGACAATCAGAACATTGCCCATTTCACTGGAAGAGGGAAAGCATACGCTTGAAATCAAGGCTCTCGACGATAATATTGTGATCGACCAGTGGATGTGGGATCCTGAACCTAACAGACATTTTTATCTCTTCCCAATCTAATTAGCTCGTTTCTAACTAAGGGAATATATAGGTCAGCGAAGCTTGAGCATCCTGCCTACAGGAAGGGGATCAGACTCGTTGAGCATATTAAGCTGGCATAAACGCATGACTGAGATACCTGCCTGTCTGGCTACACTTTTAAGAGTGTCGCCATATCTCACTATATAGGTAGCCTCTTTCTTCAACGACTTTGACTGATGGCTATATACTGGTGCTTGGGTTTCAACATTCTTTTGAGCCTTTAGCTCATTATTGTCATACCAATATCCATTGCCATAAAAATCAAATAATAATGTTGGATCAACAGCTATTCCTCCTAAACGAGTCTCAAAATGCAAGTGTGGTCCGGTGCTATTTCCAGTATTTCCTCCGATAGCCAAAGGCTGCCCTGAATATACATACTGCCCTTGACTGACAAGTGCATATTGAAGATGACCATAGACGGTCGTCATGTCGTCGGGATGAGACATTACCACATAGTGTCCGTATCCATCTGCGTCATAAGATATCTTCTCCACTATTCCGCTTATAGCAGCTCTTACCGTATCTCCGATATTCAGACGAAGATCGACTCCATGATGAATTCTCTGAAATTGAGGTCGCCAACCAAACCTTGATGTGATTATTCCGGCTACCGGTCGGAAGAAATCTTGTCTTCCAAGAGTAGGACGGAAATAGTCGTTGTCTGCATACTCTTCGTCAAGTCTGTTCTCAAGCAGAATCTGACGATTCATCGACTTTAATATCCCATCAATATAATTAATGCTAATCTCTTTTCTCTTATGACTTGCTTTGTATTTGGGCTTGCCATTAAAATTGGAAGATTTGACATCGTGCGGAATAAAGATAGTATCGACCGACGCAGCGACAGCCGCCACAAGTTCCGACAGTTCATCGGCTCTTGTGGCGGAAGTGGCGGCGGATAATACCGCGAGAGTCAAGAGTATGGTTTTTATTCTATTCAATTCTGTTCCTTTTCTTCAGCTTTCTTTTTCTTCATCTCTTCGATAAGGGGCTTGCCATAGAGAATCCATGCTGAGCATGCTACAAAAGCCAGAAATACGAATCCAACCAATATCAGAGGCTTCCGAGGAGATGTCGGTTTTATTGGCACTGTAGCCGGCGTCACTGTCGCATACACGGGAGTGTTTTCTTGCACTTTTGCCTTTGCCATCTGCAGCTGTTGGGCTGTCTGATTATATAGATTGAAGGCAAGTGTGGCTTCATTCTGAAGACGCTCACGAGTGGTCTGAGCTGAATGTAGTATCAGGCCATTGTTGCGGTCAAGATAATCGGCATATTTTTGTTGAGCCTTATAGTAGTTTTCTTTAGCCTCATCGTTGAGCAGCTCTGCATATTTCAGATCTTGGCGTGCTTTGTTGGTACGATAATCCGTAATATATTCTTGCAGTCGATTCACAACGGTGTCGGCAAGAGTGGCGGATATGAGAGGATCTTGCATCATCACAGATATAGTGATGACAGATGTCTTAGTATCTACGGAGGCATTGATTCTTGTCTGAAGAGCTTTGACGATCAAGTCTTCAGATTTGGTAAGTTGGAAGGTATCTGTTGGCTTGTTAAGGTCTTCTTCTTCATCGCTTGAAGTCAACAACCCAATTAATTTGAAAGGCAATCCCATTATGACCGACCACCATGGAGAGCGAATATCATCTTCCATATATTCCTTGAGAGGAATAGGTTTTTCTCCCTTGAGTTCTTCCACCGGGACGTCGAAAAGTCCTACCAAAAATGGAACTGAACTGACTACGTCGGGGTAAAGCGTAGGATTGACCGCATCGCTACCACCTTGTGCAGCTCCTCCGATACCCACCATGGCAGCCATAGCTCCAAGGCTTCCGCCTACCTTTTGATTATTGCCAAGTTCAGGAGCGAGCTTGACATCGGTGGTGTATTCTCTTGGAATGCTGAAGGCTACCACAAGGCCTATTACGGCACCTATAACACACCATATCGCAATTTTCTTTTTCTGCCTCCATAGCTTCATGGCGAGTTCAAGAAGGTCAATTTCCTGCTCTTCTTCATTTGAATCTACTCGCACAGGCATATCATCACTTGAGCGGAGCTCTATATCGTCTACTTTTTTATCCTTATCTGTAGAGTTCATGAGTATAAATCACTTCGTGATAGTATTATTTTTTGAATATTGCTACAACAGCAGCTGTCATTGATGCCAATGAGCCAAGTGTAGTGGCTATAGAAAGAACTTTTGTCCAGTCGAAACCTGAAGACTCCGGTTTGCTTGGAACGATTATTTGGCATCCAGGTTCGATTTCTGTGTTACCCTTGGCGAGAGCTACAGATCCGTTCATATAGACTATATAAGCCTTGTTTTTTCTTGCCTTTTCGCCATAGCCACCTGCCTGCTCGATATAATATTTTACCTTTTTACCCGGAACGTAGACTACAGTGTTGGGGAAAAGCACATCTCCGGAGATATTGACAGTGCTCTGCAACTCCGGCACTACAATTACATCGCCATCTTTCACTACAAAATCGTATGTGCTTCCGGGATTATTAAGGGCTTTTTCCAAATTGATGCCAATGTCGTTGAACTCATTGATTTGAATGTCATCAAGTGAAATTGAGTCGGTTGCATTTTGATTTTTTGATTTTGCAAGACGTTTGGTTTCCTCAAGTTTAGCTCTTTCTTCATCAGTAACCTTACGCTTCAAATATGCACCCTTAGTGTATGCACTCTCAAGCAGTCCGCCGGAACGCTTGATTATTTCTGATATTCGCTCGTTGCGTTCTTCCAATACATAATTGCCCGGATATAATACTTGTCCTTTGACTGTCATCACTTGTTGCGGTGAGTACGTTGGGCTCTGGCGCACTTGAACAAGGTCGTATGGCTTTAGACGGAATCCTGATGCATTGCCAACTCCGAGTCCATTCTCAATATTGATTGAGAAGGTCTGTGCGAGTTGGTTGGTGGCGTCTGTCGCATTTTGATCTACGATACGACGTGAGATATCAACGCGTGCAGTTGAGGCTCCTTCCAATAGACCGCCTGCTTGCAGGATAAGGTCTTCAAGGGTTATTCCATCAGCATATGGGAATGTACCAGGTGAGGCCACATATCCCTGAATTGTTACGCCTCCTCTTTCAGTGATGGCATTAATATTCAAGATGGTGATAATGTCGTTTTTCTTGAGTTCTATATCTGCGGTAGTCCCATTTAAGATATCGCCAAGATTTATTGAAACCACTTCCAGAGAACGGTCTGGTTTCTCACGATATAACAATGCTCGGTCAAGATAAGCATCATCTGTAAGGCCTTCAGCTGTCTTGATCAATTGTAGAAGTGTCTTGACATTGTTATTGATAGCATAAGTGCCGGGGCGATAAACTGATCCACCGATTTCCACTTTGTTGGTAAATTCATCTGTCACAACCCCGACAGAGACAACGTCGCCATCGCGTAATGTGTAGGTGGAGTAGTCTATACGGTCAACTGTGTGCAACTCTTTCTCGAGTCCGTTGAGGCGTCTTACTCTGACTACATCGCTATAGGCGTCGCCTGTGAATCCACCGGCATATTCGATAAGTTTTGCCAGATTCTCATTTGGCTTAAGCTCGTAGAACATCGGGCGTTTCACATTGCCTTCAATATGCACCAAATCGCTATATGTGGGCACCATTATGACATCGCCTTCTTGCAGACGGATGTTGCCCGTGTCTTTTCCTTTGAATAAAAAGTCATAGACATCTATAGTTGCAATTTTTTTGCCATTTCGGACAATGTCAATGTTGCGGAGTGATCCTATATCATTTATGCCCCCTGCATTGTAGAGAGCGTGGAATGCATTTGAGAAAGGAGAGATGCGGAATGTTCCGGGTCTTCTCACTTCTCCGAGTACATCAATCTGGATGGATCGGATCTGACCAAGAGTAAGATTGATATCTGTGTCGCTACCTACACCGGCATATTTCTTTGCGAAAATATTCTTGAGTTGTTGATTTGCCTCGTCGACTGTCAAGCCGTTAAGATAGACAGGTCCTAACTGAGAGATCATTATGCGCCCATCTGGGGAGATTTGCTGGCGGATGTTGTCTTCACTGACTCCCCAGATATCTATGATCACTTCGTCGCCTGGTCCAAGGCGATAATTCTTTGGGGTTGCCATGTTGGAGTTCGGCTCAAAAGAAAGACCTCTTGTGCTGAATATGTCGTGGCCGTAGATGGTCTTTGCTAATGCAGTTTCATCTACATCTTCTACAGCATGGTTGTCTTGTTCGCTTTCTGCCTCTTCATCCCTAAGGCGAGATCTTAGCCCTTCGCCAGTAGTTTGGTTGACAGTGGTATTCTGCTCTTTCTCATACTTAGCACGAATACGCTTAATCTGGTCAATAGATACACCTTGAGCAATAAGTTCCTCACCAATTTGCTTCTGCGACTTTCCTGTGGCTGCCTGAGTCTTAATGTAAGTAATCACTTGGTCGTCGGTCAATGCCATCGCCGGCAAAGCGAAAAGCAGCATAAGCGGGACTAATAAACGGGTTACCTTCATATCCTAATAATTGTTGTAATCGTTGAATGCTATAATTTGCGCAAAATTAATAAAAAATCCTGTCATTGCCAACTTTTTCAAAGATTAAATAAAAATATTATGCTTTGCACTGATGCGTGGAAGCTTGGATAGCGCAGGATGATATATAGGATGCTACGGATATTAAGAAAAAATCCCGATAATCATTTTGATTATCGGGATTTGCGGTGAGGACGAGATTCGAACTCGTGGTAGGATTACTCCTACGTCAGTTTAGCAAACTGGTGGTTTCAGCCACTCACCCACCTCACCATAGGAGGCTATTCCTCTCTTTTGCGGTGCAAAGTTAATAATAATTTTTGGAACAGCCAAATTTTTTTTTGAATTTTTTGAATTTTTATCTGCGACTATGTTTATTCAAAGAGCAATACGCAGTCCTTCTTTTCCCTGGATTACATTTGGAAATACAGTGCGGGCTTCCTCTACGAAGAGAGTGTCGTCCTTGTAGCGGGAGGAGTAGTGGCCTGTAAGAAGATGTCCGGCTCCGGCATCAAGGGCTGTGCGTGCAGCTTCTGCAGCTGTGCTGTGTCCTCGTTCTCTTGCTTTTTCAATGTCTTGAGCGAGATAGGTTGTCTCATGGAAGAGGAGATCAACACCGCGTATCTTTTGTGCTAAATCGGGCATATACGAAGTGTCGCTTATGTGCGCATAGCTTCGGGTGGGATTTGGATCTTTTGTCAGTATTGAATTGGAAATGATTGTTCCATCTGCCTTGGTGAAATCTTCGCCGGCCTTAATCTTATTGAATGCCCATATTGGCACCTCGTGGAAGTCGCACATGGCCCTGTCGATATGCCGAAGTCCCGGTTTTTCCTCAAAAACATAGCCTACAGCAGGGATCTTATGTCGGAGCGGTATTGTCCTGACACGCAGTGAAGTATTTTCAAAAATCACTGCTTCTTCAGGACGAATCACGTTGAATTTCACATCGATAGGGAGTCCTCGATTGAAATAGTCAAACATTGTGCTTAGTATTTTTTTGCCGTCTTCAAAAGTATGGATAGTTATGTCGCCTTCAAGTCCTGAAAGTGCCATGGTGCCGATTAATCCCGGAAGCCCAAATACATGGTCGCCATGCATATGGGTGAGGAATATGTGGTTAAGGCGCGGCAGCTTGAGATGCTGGCGTTGTAATTCTTTTTGAGCCCCTTCTCCACAGTCTATCATAAATAGATTTTCACGGAAATTCACCACTGTGCATGAAGGATTGTGAGCCGGCGATGGTTTTGCGCTTCCACATCCAAGGACATTAATTTCAAATTTCATTTCAAGGGCTCTTATTTGCGCAACATCTGTTCGTAATCTTTTGCAAGGCCGCCGGTGCCTGTCTCTTTATAGAGTGAAGGTATGTCGTGGCCTGTCTCCTTCATCACGGTGACCAGCTTGTCAAAAGATACTCGATGGACACCATCTGTGAAGGATGCGTATATATTTGCATCCAACGCTCTTGCTGCTGCATAAGCGTTGCGTTCGATGCAAGGTATCTGCACAAGTCCGCAAACCGGATCACAGGTCATTCCAAGATGATGCTCGAGTCCCATTTCAGCAGCATATTCGATCTGTGCAGGACTGCCGCCAAAGAGCTGAGTGGCTGCGGCTGCAGCCATAGCACATGCAACGCCTACTTCGCCCTGGCACCCGACATCGGCTCCTGAGATAGAAGCATTGTGCTTGACTACATTGCCGAAAAGACCGGCAGTAGCCAATGCATGCACCATCTGGGCATCTGCGAAATGCCGACTTTCCCATAGATGATATAGCACACCTGGAATGACACCGCTTGAGCCGCATGTGGGAGCTGTAACTATCTCACCTCCGGAGGCGTTTTCCTCGCTCACTGCAAGAGCATAGGCGAAAACACGTCCTCGACTCTTGAGATTATCCTTGTATCCTCCTGCTTTGACAAAGTATGCGCAAGCTTTTCGTTGAAGGTTAAGCGGGCCGGGGAGCCGTCCTTCACGGTTGAGACCTCGCTCGACAGCATTCTTCATAACGTTCCAAACTTCCAACAAGTAATCCCAGATAGCCGGCCCTTCACATTGCTCCACGTATTCCCAATATGTATGGCCTGTACGTTCGCAATATGCCATTATGTCTCCTATGGTGTTGAGAGGGTAGATTTCCCCTGATTCGGTATGTGGCTTACCGGGTTCTTCCAATGCTCCTCCTCCAACGCTAAAGACTGTCCATTCGGCAGTTTGTCGCCCTTCTTTATCAAGACTTCTGAATCTCATGCCATTGGGATGGAAATCAAGGAAAACATCAGGTTTCCATACCAACTTTACCTCTTTTCCTGACTTTGAAAGTTCGTCAATTATGGCAACGTCGGTCATGTGTCCTTTGCCGGTGGCAGCCAGGCTGCCGTAGAGAGTCACTTCAAACTCTTCTGCTTCCGGGTGCTCATTTCGGAAAGTTTCTGCAGCCTTGCGGGGTCCCATGGTGTGTGACGATGATGGTCCCGTGCCGATTCTGAATAATTCCTTTAATGATTTCATTTTTAATGCAGTATATGTTTTTTACTTATTTTCAAATTACGTTGAATTACATTTAGACTGCAAAATTAACTTTTTATTTTGATTTTTTTATGATTATTTCATTCTTATTTATATAGAGGTGTATGAAAGAATCCCTTTTTTTTATTAATTTTGCAAGCTGAAATAAGGAAACAATAACTAACACAGAATATAATATGAATAAAACTCTTATTCCGCTTGCTGCTTTGGCGCTTACGGTGGCTTCTTGCTCCACTGACGTTAAAGACTCTTATCAGACTATTCCGTATAAGGAATACAACCTCATTGTCGATAATCAGGATGTATCTCAACCCGCTCAGGTTTCACTTGCAACATATGATCTGAAAAACAACATCTCCAAAGGTGTCGTAGATGTCAAATGTAGTGATATCATAATCAACAATCAGAAGTTGTCTTTTGAGACAGATACTATGAGAATATACACAAAAACTTTTACAATTACCAATGTTGAAGGTGGTGGGAGCAGTGTAAACTACTATTTTTCAAAAAGTGGAAATGCCGGCTTAGGGAGTTCAGCTTCTGATCTTGCAGGCACCTTGGTTTGGAACCTTATTCCTTCAAGCAATAACTTGCTTAATCCAAACTATACATTGACTGCAGGTCAGCGTCTTGACCTCAAATATATACTTAATGATAGATATAGTGTCCAGACATTTTGGCCTACTGCATTATTTGTGGGTAATACCATTGCTTCCGAAGGCTCTTCATCGTTTAGCACTAAGAATGGTCACTATTTGGCAGACATTGATTTCGAAAAGAAAGTGGCGAGGGTGTATGTCTATAATGCCGAATTAAGTCCTGCTCAAGACAAGTCATTACCCAAGGTAATACGTTTTGAGGAGATCCCGGTAGTGTTTAGCCATAATGGCTTTAGTCTTCGATCAGATGCTCCAAAGACTACAGTCCTCGGACAAAAAGATAACACAATAACCATGGTAGATTCTGTTGGGTTTGCTGCTACTGATTTTAGAATGGATTACATTTCTTCTGATATGAATGATGTGTCTATTTCTTATAAACTGGATGGGCGAAGTGTATATTTTCAGGGGTGTTCGATTTTGAAATGACATTGTTTTTTCATAACTTGTGATAAAAAAGGTCTCTTTTAAGAGGCCTTTTTCAATATAATTACATATAGATTGAAAAAAAACTGAAAAAAATTTTGTCGTTCGGAAAATTATCACTAACTTTGCAGTCGCAAACGAGGAAGTTGCTTAGGCAATATTCTTGGAGTGATGCTCGAGTGGCTGAAGAGGCACGCCTGGAAAGCGTGTGTACGCCAAAAGCGTACCGCGAGTTCGAATCTCGCTCACTCCGCACAGACTTTTGAGAGCAAAAGCTACAAGATATTTTTGGAGAGATGGCAGAGTGGTCGATTGCGGCGGTCTTGAAAACCGTTGAGGGT
>CAZGGB010000002.1:0-105105 GCA_964525115.1 uncultured Sangeribacter sp.
TATCTAAGAATCAATCTAAACACATGAAAGTTCTTAACAAACTGACCGCACCTAAGGCTACGGCTCCTGAGAGAATCATCCAGTTTGGAGAAGGCAACTTCCTCCGCGCATTCGTTGACTGGATCGTAAAAAATATGAATGAAGCAACTGACTTTAACTCATCAGTAGTAGTGCTTCAGGGCACTCCCGATGATTTTGCCATGAAGTTGCTTTCAGCTCAAGATTATATGTATAACGTCAACCTACAAGGTCGTCTGAATGGTGAAATCGTAAACTCATTTAAGAGAATCGATGTCATCAGCAGAGGACTCAATCCTTGGGGACAGCATGATGCAGTGCTTGGGCTTGCAGTACAACCAGAAATCAGATTTGTCATCTCCAACACTACTGAAGCCGGGATAGCTTTTGACCCGGAATGCAAACTAAACGATGCCCCTCCAGCATCTTACCCCGCTAAATTGACTCAGATTCTTTATACCCGCTATAAAGCATTCAACGGCGATCCTAAAAAGGGACTCATCATCATGCCGTGTGAGCTCATTTTTGAAAATGGCCATCATCTTAAGAAATTTGTCAATGACTACATTGATCTTTGGAAAGATCAACTCGGCGAAGACTATGAAGGCTTCAAAAACTGGTTTAACACCTATAATTATGTCTGCGCAACTCTCGTCGACAGAATTGTACCAGGATTCCCACGTAAGGAAATTGCAAATATCCAGGAAAAGCTTGGCTATAAAGACAATGTCGTGGTTCAGGGAGAAGCATTCCACGTATGGGTAATCGAACGCCCAGAGAATATGAGCATCGAGGATCTTCGTGCAGAGTTCCCAGCGGAGAAGGCTGGCCTCAATGTTATAATCACAGATTCAGAGGCACCCTACCACGAGCGAAAAGTGACTCTTCTTAATGGCCCTCATACTGTGCTATCCCCTGTCAGTTATCTGAGCGGAGTCGATATTGTGCGTGATGCATGCAACCACCCGATCATAGGAAAATTCATCCATAAGGTGCAGTTTGATGAACTTATGCAGACTCTCAATCTTCCGATGGACGAACTCCAAGCATATGGTGAAAGCGTACTTGAACGCTTCAACAACCCGTTTGTAGACCATCAGGTGACATCTATTATGCTAAATTCATTCCCGAAATATCAGACCCGCGACCTACCTGGCGTTAAGACTTATCTCGAACGCAAAGGTGAACTTCCAAAGGGTCTTGTGCTTGGACTCGCTGCGATAATAACATACTACAAAGGTGGAAATCGCGAAGATGGGGCTCCGATCCAGCCGAAAGACGATCAAAAGATCATGGATCTTCTGACTGATCTTTGGGCTACCGGAGACACACGTAAAGTGGCAGAAGGCGTACTTGCTGCTGATGAACTCATTTGGAAAGAGCATGGCAATCTAAACGATATTCCCGGCCTTACCGACCTCGTTGTGGAGTACCTCAACAGCATCCAAAACAAGGGTATGCTCGCTACTGTTGAGAGCATACTTTAACATTACTAATATCATGCCCAGCCGGATTTTTCCGACCGGGCATGAATAATATTTTCAGCAACCATATTCATGAAAGATTATATCAAAATTAATCCTGCCGACAATGTGGCGGTTGCCATAAATGCGTTGTCAAAGGGCAATGAGGTCAATATCGACGGGCTTACTTTCAAGCTTGTTTCTGATATTCCCGCTGGACATAAATTCGCGCTGAAAGAGATACAGAAAGGTGAAAACATAATCAAATACGGCTTCCCAATTGGCCATGCCAAACATGATATAGCTGTTGGATCTTTTCTTGACGACCATGACATTAAGACCAACCTTGAAGGTCAGCTCGATTATTCCGACGTCAAGCGCAAACCGGTAGAAAAATGCGTTTGCGAAGGTGGAGAACGCACTTTTGAAGGATTTCTACGAAAAGACGGTCAGGCAGGTGTCCGCAACGAGATTTGGGTAATTCCTAGCGTAGGATGCGTGAATGGTATTGCAAAGCAAATAGTCGATCGTCTTAATGCGGAAACTGGCGCAGAAGGTGTAGATGGTATTTTTGCTTTCCCACACAACTATGGATGCTCCCAACTTGGCGACGACCACGAAAACACAAAGAAAATTCTTCGCGACATGGTGCTTCATCCAAATGCAGGAGGTATCCTCGTAGTTGGCCTCGGATGTGAGAACAACCAGCCGAAAATTTTCGAAGAATTCTGTGGAGACTATGATAAAGAGCGTGTGAAATTTATGGTTTGTCAGGAAGTGGAAGGAGATGAAGTGGAATATGGTCTCAATATCCTTCGTGACCTATATGAAAAGGCAAAAAAGGATAAACGTACCACTCTCCCGGCTTCCAAACTCAAGATTGGGCTCAAGTGTGGAGGCAGCGATGGATTTTCCGGCATCACAGCAAATCCTCTTCTCGGAGAATTTTCTGATTTCCTATGCGATTGCCAGGGTGGCACAACAGTGCTTACCGAAGTGCCGGAAATGTTCGGAGCAGAGACTATTTTGATGCAGCGATGTGCCGATGATCAACTTCTCGACCAAACTGTCACTCTTATAAATGACTTTAAGGAATATTTCCTAAGCCATGGAGAACCTGTGGGTGAGAATCCCTCTCCCGGCAATAAGGCAGGTGGCATCTCCACCTTAGAGGAAAAAGCTCTCGGTTGCACCCAAAAGAGTGGTAAAAGTGAAGTGAAAGGAGTGCTTGCATATGGCGAGCGAATCCATAATCATGGTCTAAATCTTCTTTCCGCTCCGGGCAACGACCTTGTGGCATCCACTGCTCTCGCAGCTTCCGGATGCCAGATAGTGCTTTTCACCACCGGACGTGGGACTCCGTTTGGAACTTTTGTACCCACTGCTAAAATCTCTACCAATAGCAATCTCGCAAAAAGGAAACCAGATTGGATCGATTTCAATGCCGGAGTTTTGGTAGAAGATGCAGATATGAAAGATGTGGCAAAGAAATTTGCCGACTTTGTCCTCGATGTGGCAAGTGGCCAAAAAGTCCATTCCGAAAAAGCCGGTATTCACGAGATAGCCATTTTCAAAAATGGAGTCACCCTCTAAAAAATAATTAATATTTATAATTCATAATACATATGAAACCCTTCATGGACGAAAACTTTCTGCTGCAGAATGAGACTGCGCAGAAGCTCTATCATGAGCACGCGGCTAAAATGCCGATCATTGACTATCACTGCCATCTGATTCCGAAGATGGTGGCAGACGACCACAAATTCAATTCTATCACTGAGCTCTGGCTTGGTGGCGACCATTATAAATGGCGTGCTATGCGTAGCAATGGCGTTGACGAACGTTTCTGCACCGGCAAAGATACTACAGACTGGGAGAAATTCCAAAAATGGGCTGAGACAGTGCCTTACACATTCCGCAATCCTCTCTATCATTGGACTCACCTTGAGCTCAAGACTGCTTTTGGCATTGACAAGCTTCTCAACCCAGAGACCGCAAAAGAGATTTTCGACGAGTGCAACGACAAGCTCCGCAACGACCCCAATATGACTGCCCGCGGTCTTATGCGCCGCTATAATGTAGAGACAGTATGCACCACCGACGATCCAGCCGATTCTCTTGAATATCACAAACAGGTCAAAGACTCCGGTTTCGAGATTAAAATGCTCCCAACTTGGCGTCCCGACAAAGCTATGGCTGTGGATAAACCTGCAGAGTATCGCGAATACATTGCAAAACTTGGTGAAGCAGCCGGAATGGAAATTCGCACTTTCAATGATCTCGTAGATGCTCTTCAGAAGCGCCACGACTTCTTTGAGGAAATGGGATGTCGTCTTTCTGACCACGGCATCGAAGAATTTTATGCAGAAGACTATACACAACCGGAAATAGATGCAATCTTCGCAAAAGTGATGAATGGAGGCGAATTGACACCGGAAGAAGTGGATAAGTTTAAGAGCGCCATGATGATTGTATTTGGAGAAATGGACTATGAAAGCGGCTGGACCCAGCAGTTCCATTATGGTGCTATTCGCGACAATAACTCAAAGATGTTCAAGCTACTCGGACCTGACACAGGCTTCGACTCTATCGGCGAATTCAACACAGCAAAAAAATGTGCAAAATATCTTGACAAACTTAACAGCAACGGTAAACTCGCAAAGACTATCCTCTACAATCTGAATCCGTGTGCCAATGAAGTTATGGCTACAATGCTTGGCAACTTCCAGGATGGCAGTGTGGCAGGAAAGATCCAGCTCGGATCTGGATGGTGGTTCCTTGATCAGAAAGATGGCATGCAGAAACAGATGAACGCACTGTCGCTCCTCGGCCTTCTCAGCCGCTTTGTAGGTATGCTTACAGACAGCCGCTCATTCCTCTCCTACCCGCGTCATGAATATTTCCGCCGCACACTCTGCAACCTTGTAGGCACTGACATAGAGAACGGAGAAATCCCCTACACCGGCTATGAAGAGAAGCGCGTCAACCAGATGATTGAAGATATTTGCTACAACAACGCTAAAAATTACTTCAAATTCTGATTATGGCTAACACTTCACCATTGGCAGCAGCAAATCAAAAGATGACCAACTTCAGATGGACCATCTGCCTGCTGTTGTTCCTTGCCACAACGGTCAACTATATGGACCGTCAGGTGCTATCTCTGACTTGGAAGGAGTTCATTTCTCCGGAATTCCACTGGACAGATGCAAATTATGGTCTAATCACTGCAGTTTTCTCCATTGTCTATGCAATAGCAAATCTTATTGCTGGCCGATTCATCGACTGGATGGGCACAAAGAAAGGCTATCTTTGGGCTATAGGCGTGTGGTCGGCAGGCGCTTGCGCTCATGCTCTCTGTGGCATAGCTACCGAAGGCTATTTTGAAGTTTTCAAAGGTGTCGACCTCAAAAATGCATCAGCCCTCATAGAAGCATCAGGCGATATTGCCGTTGCTATTGCAACTGTATCTGTTTGGTTCTTCCTTGCAGCCCGTACTATCCTTGCTCTTGGCGAGGCTGGCAACTTCCCGGCTGCCATCAAGGTTACAGCAGAATACTTTCCGAAACGCGACCGTGCGTATGCTACCTCAATCTTCAATGCAGGTTCGGCAGTAGGTGCCCTCATTGCTCCTTTCAGCATAGGCCCTCTCGCAAAATTCTTCCAGAGCATTGGTTGGGGCAACGGTTGGGAAATGGCATTCATAGTGATAGGTGCCCTCGGCTTCATCTGGATGGGTTTCTGGGTATTCCTTTATAAGGAACCGGCACAGAACCCACACGTAAATGAGGCAGAGCTTGCCTATATTGAGCAAGACAATGACACTCCTGACGAGACCGCAAGGGAAAAAGCAGAGATCGAAGACAGCGAGACTGCTACAATCCCATTCTGGCAATGTTTCAAATATCCTCAGACTTGGGCAGTATTTTTCGGCAAGTTCTTGACCGACGGTGTGTGGTGGTTCTTCCTTTTCTGGACTCCGGCTTATATCACCGACGTGTTCAAACTTTCTACATCTTCCGGTGAAGGCATGATGATGATTTTCGTGCTTTATCTGATCACAATGTTATCTATATATGGAGGCAAACTTCCCTCTATCTTCATCGATAACGCTGCAAAGAAAGGCATCACAGTCAATCCCTATGCAGCTCGAATGAAGGCAATGTTCATCTTTGCACTGTTCCCACTACTCGCTCTTCTCGCACAGCCTCTAAGCTCAGTATCGCAATGGATGCCTATTATAATAATTGGCATCGCAGGAGCAGCTCATCAGTCATGGAGCGCCAACATCTATTCAGTTGTAGGCGATATGTTCCCAAAGAGCACCATTGCTACCATCATCGGTATCGGAGGTATGGCAGGCGGTTGCGGTTCATTCCTTATCAATCTCGGCTCTGGTGTACTATTTGACTATGCAGCAGAGACTCAGATGTCAATGTTTAGCTTCACCGGAAAACCGGCTGGATACTTCATTGTATTCTGCATCTGTGGCGTGGCTTACCTTCTCGGTTGGTGTATAATGAAGCTTCTCGTGCCACGTTATAAGAAGATCGAGGTTGCTTAATTCATTGTTCAGCTTTAAGACAAAATGAAGAAATTTTCAATAATGTTACTCGCGCTGGCAGCAATGCTGCCTGCGCGAGCTCTTGCACAAGAGCAAACCGACACCATCACAATTTGGATGGCAGGCGACTCCACTATGGCCAACAAACCAATTGATGATGAAAAGCAAGAACGAGGCTGGGGCCAAATGCTTCCGATGATGCTTCAGGGTCCTGTAAAAGTCAGCAACCACGCTGTCAATGGCAGAAGCTCTAAAAGTTTTATTGAATCGGGACTGTGGGATAAGATGATGGCAGGCGTGAAAAAAGGTGATTTTGTCATCATCCAATTCGGTCACAATGATGAAAAAATCAAGAGTCCCGATCGCTATTCAGCACCTGGCACTACTTTTGACGCTAATCTGACAAAGATGGTCAAGGATGTCAAGAAAAAAGGTGCCACTCCAATTCTGATGAATTCTATCGTCAGACGTAATTTCCCTTCAGAAAAGGTAGACAATACTAATGATGTCAGCGATCATGAGGCTGGCCCTACAAAAGTTGATCCTAATGCGGAAGGCTCAGTATTGGTTGACACCCACGGTGATTATCTTGTAAGTCCAAGAAATGTCGCTAATAAGCAAAAGGTGACCTTCATCGACTTCAATGCTTCTACCCACAACCTCGTTCAGTATCTTGGAACAGAGAAGTCAAAAGCTCTCTATATGTGGATTCCTGAAGGAAAGTATAAATTCTGTCCCAAGGGTAAAATCGACAACACTCACCTCAATATCTATGGAGCAACTGTCCTTGCCCGTCTGGCAGCAGATTCCCTGGCAAAGAGAGTTCCGGAATTGGCAAAATATGTCATTCCTCAAGAAAATGCTCGTGAAATGGATTATGTGGTCACAGATCTCGCTGTATATGCTAACGACAGCACCAAGCTGCAGACTGAAGCCATTCAGAACATAATCGATATTGCAGAAGCTAATGGTGGCGGACGGATCATATTTCCTGCCGGAACTTATCTGACAGGTGCACTTTTCTTTAAGCCCGGTACTCGCTTGCATCTTGAAAAGGGAGCAAAAATCAAAGGATCTGATGATATAAACAACTTTCCTCTTATTCCATCACGTATGGAAGGAAAGAGCATATATTATTATGCAGCCTTGATCAATGCCTATTTCGTAAAAGGATTTGAAATCACCGGTGAAGGCACCATAGACGGCAATGGCTATAATTACTGGATGGACTTTTGGAACAACCGAGACCGTGCAGTTGCTGCCAAACGCAAATGGACAAATCTCGAGGCTCATCGTCCTCGACTTGTATTCCTGTGGGGTTGCAACGATCTTAAGATTTCAGGAGTTAACCTTCAGAACTCACCTTTCTGGACCACTCACCTCTATATGTGCGATGACGTCCTAATTGAAAATTGCCGCATTACAGCACCTCGCGGTGAGGTTAGGGCTCCAAG
Organism: uncultured Sangeribacter sp.; assembly: GCA_964525115.1. GTDB lineage: Bacteria > Bacteroidota > Bacteroidia > Bacteroidales > Muribaculaceae > Lepagella. The sequence goes on from CAZGGB010000002.1 coordinate 7,500, forward strand.
TAGCGATGCCCTTGATCTTGACGCTTGCCGCCGAGTCGTAGTAAGAAACTGTTATCTCAACTGTGACGATGATGGTGTTTGCCTTAAAGGAGGCAAGGGTGTCTATGCCAATAGGACAATGGACAATGGCATCTGCGAAGACATTCTTGTGGAGAATTGTGAATTCGGAAGAAACCTCCATGGTGTCCTCACGCTTGGAAGTGAGTGTATCCATGCTAAGAATGTAACCGTACGAAACTGTAAGGTTGATATCAATGCTGCCGTGCTTCGTCTCAAGATGCGTCCTGACACATATCAGATTTATGAAAATGTGGTGATCGAAAATATCACTGGTACTTGTGGCACTGTCATGGACATGAAGCCATGGAAGCAGTTCTTCACTTTGGAAGGAAGCAATGAAAAGCCTTATGGTATAGTTCGGGATATCAAGATCAAGAATGTTGATGTCAACTGTAATACACTTTGCCATATTCAAGGAAATCCAGACGACACAGTATCTGATATACTTTTCGACAATGTAAAGGTTATTGCGAAAGATTCATCACTTACTGTTGTGGCATATCCTGAAGTGAAATTCCAAAATGTCACGATGAATGGTAAACCCTTTAACCCTAATGCCGAAAGACTGGATCTGCCGGAAGAAAACGAATACGATAAACTATAATCAACATGAAGAAAACGATAATTTCATTAGCGGCCGCGATTCTATGCGTGGGTTCAGCAATGGCAGAAGGTATTGCTGAAAGAGCCCAAAAGGCATGGACAGACGTGTATCCACAAGTGGAAGCGCGCATCAAGGCCCCGACTTTCAAAGACAAAGACTACAACATCAAGGACTTCCAACCAAAAAACAAAAAGAGCCTAAAAAAGGATAAACATGGAGCCGTCCTCTATACTGATGTCATAAATTCAGCAATCGCAAAATGTAGCGCCAACGGCGGCGGAAGAGTTATAGTTCCGGCAGGAACATGGCTTACCGGTCCGGTAAAACTTCTCAGCAATGTCAATCTTCATCTTGAAGAAGGTGCCACCTTACTTTTCACTGATGACACTCACCAGTATTATCCCCTTGTTCTTACTGCATGGGAAGGAATGAACTGCTGGAACTGGTCGCCAATGATCTATGCCTATAAACAGGAAAACATTGCAATCACAGGCAAAGGAACTATTGATGGAGGCGCAAGTCGTGACAACTGGTGGGGTATGGTCGGCAATGAAAAATGGGGATGGAAGCCCGGAATGGAGTCTCAGAGAACAGGTCGTGTAATTCTTCAGGAATGGAATGAAAAGGGAGTTGACCTTTTTGAACGTAGACTTGGATCAAACTGGGGAATGCGCCCGCAGCTTGTCAATCCTGTCGAATGTAAGAATGTTCTTATCGAAGACGTCACGATGCTTCGCTCCGCTTTCTGGGTGATGCATCCACTGATGTGCCAAAATGTCACTGTGCGCAGAGTACATGTACAGAACGACGGACCTAATGGCGACGGTTGTGATCCTGAATCTTGTAAGGATGTGCTGATTGAAGACTGCTATTTCGATACCGGAGATGACTGCATCGCAATCAAAAGCGGCCGAAACCGCGATGGACTTACAAGAGCAATTCCGAGCGAGAACATAATTGTACGTAACTGTTATATGAAGAACGGTCACGGTGGCGTTGTGGTCGGAAGTGAGATTTCTGGTGGCTATAAGACACTATTCGTAGAAAACTGCAAGATGGATAGTCCGGAGCTTGACCGCGTGATCCGTATAAAAACCAATACCTGCCGTGGTGGAGTGATCGAAGATATCTATGTTCGCAACGTAGAAGTGGGTCAATGTAAGGAAGCAGTGCTAAAGATCAACCTCGACTACGAGCCGAAGGAAAGATGTAAACGTGCATATCCTCCGACAGTGCGCAACGTATATCTTGAAAACGTAAACTGCAATAAGAGTAAATATGGTGTCATGATCGTTGGACTAAAAGATCAGTGCAATGTATATGACGTTGAGGTAAAAGATTGCAACTTTAATGGAGTAGCAGATGGCAACAGCATTACAGGCGAAGTCAAGGATGTGGTTTTCGATAATCTGAAGATCAACGGAGTTGAATGCCTATATGGCAAACCACTCGCCTATCAGATGGCAAAGTCTGAAATGATTCGCAATCCGAAGAGCGAGACCATTGATGTTTCCGGTGTAAAATGGAGCTATGCAGCAGCAGTAGAACTTGAAGGCATCCTTGCAGCTGCTCGTGCCTACAATGATAAGGAAATGCTCGATTATGTTTTAAACTATACAGACTTCTTTGTGAATCCCGATGGCACTATCAAGGCATTCAAAAAAGATGCTTATAATATTGACAATGTCAAGGGTGGCATAGAAATTCTTCAGGCTTATGACATAACGGGTGATGAAAAGTATAAAAAAGCCGCTGATAATATCTATGATCAGCTTCTTTCTCAACCAAGAACTAAATCGAAAAACTTCTGGCACAAACAGATATATCCTTGGCAGGCTTGGCTCGACGGTCTGTATATGGGCCAGCCATTCTATGCAGAATACGTAAATCGTTATCTAAACGCTGATCCGAAACTATGGGATGATATAGCCAACCAGTTTATCACAGTCGGAAAGAAGACTTATGATCCCGCAACTGGACTATACCGTCATGCATGGGACGAGAAGAAAAAACAATTCTGGGCTGACCGCAAGACAGGACAATCAGAACATGCTTGGGGTAGAGCAATGGGTTGGTATATCTGGGCAATAACCGATGTGCTTGAAAAAATGCCTGCAGATCATCCAAAGCGTCCTGAAATGATCAATCTGCTAAAGAGTGTGGCTAATGGTATCGTAAAATATCAGGATCCAGAGTCTGGAGTATGGTATCAGGTAATGGACTCTCCCAAGCGTCAGGGAAATTACCTTGAAGCAACAGCTTCTGCAATGTTTGTTTACAATCTACTCCGTGCCGTTCGTCTCGGTCTTCTTGATGAGTCTTACCTCGCTCCTGCCAAAAAAGGCTATGAAGGCATGATAGAGACTTTCATTAAGGAAAATCCTGACGGCACTATTTCACTGACCAACTGCTGCGCAGTAGCAGGTCTTGGCGGCGGAAAAGATCAGCGTCGTAATGGTTCTTTCCAATACTATCTTAGCGAGCCAATCCGCGACAATGATGCCAAAGGTGTAGGCCCATTTATTCTCGCAGGGCTTGAATATGACAACCTGAAAAAGTAATCACAATGAATCTATTTCGCAGTTCATACTGCATTGGAAAATCTATGACTACCGTCGCGGCGAATTTATTCGTCGCGACGGCAATCATGTCCGGATGCAGCTCAAATAGCGAAAAAATCGACCGTTATGCCCTTGTGACTCGTAATAATCCTCATGTCACATCTATCGACACTTTAGCATCGCTAACTGTGGGCAACGGACGATTTGCCTTCACTGCAGACGTGACCGGACTTCAGACTTTTCCTGAGATTTACTCAGCTGGAGTCCCACTTGGAACCATGAGTGACTGGGGATGGCACAGTTTTTCCAACACTGAAAATTTTAAATTTGAGGAAACTCTTAAAGAATACGACTTCGGACGAGGGAGAAAAGAACTCTATTCCGTGCAGTTCAAAGAAGATGGACGCAACAAAGATGCTGCCAATTATTTCCGTATAAATCCTCACAGACTTCATTTAGGAGCTCTTGGATTTCATAATATGGATGCAGAATCTTTATCTGACATCGACCAGACTCTTGATATGTGGAATGGTGTGATCAATTCAAAATTTTCATCAGCTGGCAAGAAGGCTGAAGTAAAGACATCTGTTGATCCGGAGTTGGACTTGGTGGCTGCAGTTATCAACGATGAAGGTCGTCATCCGCTCGCACTTCGTCTGCCCTACCCTACAGGGAAGCACAGCGATGATGCTTGCGACTGGGATGCAGATTCCCTTCACACTACAGAAATAGTAGTATCAGAACCAGGAAAAGCTGTTATTAAGCATACTCTTGACTCAACTACTTATTTCATCACACTTAATTGGGAGGGAAAAACTGAAGCCGAAAAGAATTCGCCCAATACAATCCTCATATCCCCGTCTACTGACAAATGGAGTATAACCGCTCAATTTACGGAAGATTTGACTGATAGTTCTAACGTCTCAGCAGAAAAAATCATCGCAGACGCAAGTGAGTACTGGCAGAAGTTCTGGAAAGAGGGTGGTGTGGTAGATTTCAGTCGATGTACTGATCCAAGGGCGAAAGAACTTGAGCGACGTGTAGTGCTTTCTCAATATCTTCTCGCTACCAACTGTGCAGGGACAACTCCTCCACAAGAAACCGGTCTTACCTATAATTCTTGGTTCGGAAAATTCCACTTGGAAATGATCTGGTGGCATCAAGCTCAGTTCGCTCTTTATGGACATGAAGACCTTCTTGCAAGAACTCTCCCTTGGTATGAAAAAGCTGAGGCAAACGCAAGGTCTATTGCAAAGCGCCAGGGATTTGAGGGAATTCGTTGGATGAAGATGACCGATCCATCGTCTATAGAGGCTCCTTCGGGAGTAGGATCATTCCTTATATGGCAACAACCTCATCTTATCTATCTTGCAGAACTCCTTTATAGGGCAAATCCGGACACTACCATTTTAAATAAGTATTTTCCGCTTATCGACCAAACTGCTGAATTCATGGCTTCGTTTGCTGATTGGGACGAAGAAAACGGAAGATATATTCTTAAAGGGGTAATTCCTGCACAGGAGACCCTTAAGGCTTCAGAGACAGTAAACCCTCCATTTGAACTTTCATATTGGCATTTTGGACTGAACACTGCACAAAAGTGGAGAGAAAGAATGGGACTTGAACGCAATCCTGAATGGGACAAGATTACCAGCAATCTCTCACATCTTGCTGCAAAGGATTCACTATATCTTGCGGCTGAGACTGCCCCTCAGACATATGAGGATATCAGGTTTACATCTGATCATATGGCAGTGCTGGGATCGCTCGGAATCCTTCCCGCGTCTCCTCTTGCAGATCCGCAGATTCTTAATAATACATTTGATTGGATCTACAAAAACTGGAACTGGGACAAGACCTGGGGTTGGGACTATCCGACTACAGCAATGTGTGCTGTTCGCGTAGGTGAACCTGAAAAAGCTGTCAATGCCCTGCTGATGGATAAACGCACTAACACATATTTGCCCAACGGACATAATTTTCAAGACAACAGGCTCAGGTGTTATTTACCTGGCAACGGTGGACTGCTGACTGCAATTGCACTTATGACTGCCGGATGGGATGGATGTGAAGTGGAAAATCCAGGTTTCCCGAAAGACGGGACTTGGGATGTAAGATGGGAAGGAATAAAGCCTCTACCATAAAAATTTATAGAGTGATGAGGCTTGACACCCTCATCACTCACCAAAACTCAAAAATCTGAAGACTCAAGACTTAAGATTCAAAAACTCAACATTCATGAATTCGAAATATAAAAAATTAGCAGCCCTTTGTTTGATCGGAAGCGCTGTATTCTTCACTCATGCCGACGATAAATCTACCGATTGGTATGCAACGACTACGGTCAATAAACCATTTGTAAGATGGTGGTGGCAAGGAAGTGCAGTTGATCGCGAAGGTCTTACTTACAATCTTGAGGAATTCGCCCGTCAAGGAATGGGTGGTTTTGAAATAACCCCAATATACGGAGTTCAAGGCAACGAGGCAAACGATATTCCGTATCTCTCCGACAAATGGATGGATATGCTTCGCCACGTCACTGATGAAAGCCGTCGATTAGGTCTCCAACCGGAAATGAACAATGGAACCGGCTGGCCTTTCGGAGGTCCGGAGGTCACTGAAAATGAAAGTGCACAAAAACTAATAATAGAAAAGTGGGATATTGCCCCAGGGAAAAAACTGATTGCCAAAATTGAGCCTCAAGATGAGCGTCAGCGCAAATTTGCCACGGTTGAAAAAGTAATGGCAGTAAATGGCAATACTCGAATAGACATCACTGACAAGCTAAAAAAAGATGGCACTCTTAATTGGACCGATCCCAAAAAAGGAAACTGGGAAGTGTATGCTCTCTTTGCTGGAAGGACATTTCAGAAAGTCAAACGTGCAGCACCAGGTGGTGAAGGATATGTAGTAAACCATTATGATAGTGTGGCAGTAAAAAAATATCTTGACCGCTTTGACAGAGCTTTTACTGGAAACGAAGACACGTTCCCAAAAGTTATGTTCAATGACTCATATGAGGTATACGGTTCTGACTGGACCAAAGGTCTTTTTGAGGAATTTGCAAAAGATCATGGCTATCGTCTTGAACAGTTTCTACCAGAATTCGCCGACACCGAAAATCAGACTGAACTTAGAGGAAGAATAGTCAGAGACTACAGATATACTCTCGCTCGGATACTACGAGAAAACTTCACTGACCTATGGACTCGTTGGGCACACAGTCATGGTGCTAAGATTCGCAACCAGAGTCACGGAAGCCCAGCTAATATTATAGACTTATATGCTATCGTCGACATTCCGGAATGCGAATCATTCGGACGCTCGGAACTTAACATTCCCGGACTGCACCCGACAGGAGACTCTCGCCATAGTGATGCCGATCCTGCTGTGTTGAAATTCGCTTCTTCTGCTGCCCATATAGCTGGAAAACCATTAGTTTCAGCAGAAACACTTACATGGCTCACGGAGCATTTCCATACTTCTCTTTCTGTTGCAAAACCAGAGATTGATCAAATGCTTGCAGCCGGTGTCAACCATATCTTCTTCCATGGAGCGACTTATTCTCCTAAAGGAGTTGATTTCCCCGGATGGCTATTCTATGCCTCAGTAAATATGTCACCCACAAATACGATCTGGAAAGATGCCGATTCTCTTTTCAAATACATCGAAAGATGTCAGGCTTTCTTGACTGCAGGCACTCCGGATTCTGACGTGCTTCTCTACTTTCCAATCGACGATATATGGCAACGTCAAGATGGAATCTACATGATGTTTGATATACATAGTATGGATAAAAAGATGCCGGATGTCAAAGCGATGGTTGGTGAACTTGTAAAAGCCGGGCTTGATCCTGATTACCTTTCTGATGCTTTAATAGCTGATCTTAGTGTGGCTTCCGACGGTTCCATCATATCCAAAGGTGGCAATGCATATAAAGCTATAATTGTACCTCCGGTCAACTTCATGCCGGTGGAAACTCTTAAAGCTCTTAAGTATCTAAAGGCTCAAGGTGCAAATGTAATTTTCACAGAGACTCTTCCCAAAGATGTTCCGGGGTTCGGTAACCTCGAAGAAAGACGTTCCGAACTCGAACTGCTGAAAAAAGATATGGCCACTCCTGCCAAAGATATTCAGGCAGCTATTCGGATGACCGGAGCAACACCCGAATCGCTCCGCACTAAAGGAGTATCACTCTTAAGGCGTAGCAATGAAATCGGAGGACATAACTATTTCCTTGCTCTTCTTGATGATAAGAGTATCGACGGATGGGAGACACTTGCAGTTCCGACAGAAAGCGTTATGATTTTCGATCCCCTTACAGGAAAAAAAGGAAAAGCAAGAACCCGTAAAGGCCCTAACGGCACAACTGAAATATTTCTTCAAGTAGATCCTGGACAGTCTCTTCTGCTTAAAACCTTCCCCACTGACATTAATGTTGAAGAGTGGCAATATTATGAAAAAGGGGAACCTATCACCATTGACAAAGGATGGAGTATAACTTTCCTTGAAAGCGAACCCCCTATCGAAGGAACGTTCGAGACCGATTCTCTTACAGCTTGGACTAATCTCCCAATCGAAGAAGCAAAAGTCAATACTGCTACCGGACGCTATACAGTCTCTTTCGTCCTTCCGCAAGATATAGTAGCTGATGAATGGCTCCTTGATCTTGGAGATCTTCGAGAAAGCGCTTCAGTAAAAGTCAACGGCAAGGATGCAGGAAAAGTCTGGAGTGTACCCTTTTCTATTGAAATTGGAGAATACCTTCAGCCTGGCTCAAATACCCTTGAAATTGATGTAACCAATCTTCCAGCCAACAGAATTGCTGACTATGACCGTAAAGGGAAAAAATGGAAGATTTTCAAAGATGCCAATATCGCAAGCGTAATAGGCAAAAAGATAGTAGACTACTCCGACTGGGAAACTGTACCGTCAGGTCTCAACTCTAATGTAAAACTTATCCCTCTGAAAAAAAATTAATAACCATAAATTCTCAGGCTTCGCTTATCTTATAACCTTTATCATTAAACACTATAACCATAAGCGGAGCTTGCGATATTAAATTAACTTAACCTATGAAAAAAATTATCTTAAGTATCCTTGCTGCCATAATGGCAATTCCGGCCATTATAGCAAAGGACGAGCTTCCGCCACGTCAGGAAACTCTTAAAACCCTTATAAAGGTCAACGACCTTTATATGCGAAAGCATCCCGATCCATTGTTAGGTATCCCCTACTACTCTCGTAAGAAAGTATATGAGGCAAATATCTGGACTCGCTCCATTTATTTTGAGGGGCTTATGGCTCTTCATTCGATTTATCCCGACAAAAAATACTGGCAATATGCTACAGACTGGGCGGAAGGTTTCAAGTGGGGTATGCGTCGAGATGATACTACCACTCGCAATGCTGACAATTATGCTTGCGGACAGACATATATTGACCTATACAAGCTAACTCCCAAACCTGAGATGCTTACTCAGACCATCTCTCTATGCAATATGCTTGTCAATACTCCGCAAGTTGACGACTGGACATGGATTGATGCAATTCAGATGGGTATGCCGGTGCTTACAAAACTTAGTGCGGTGACAGGCGACTCCAAATATAGTGAAAAAGCATGGGATATGTATGAATGGAGTCGAAACACTCTTGCTGGTGGTCTTTTCAATGAAAAGGAAGGCTTATGGTGGCGAGATGCCGATTTCGTACCCCCATACAAAGAGCCGAATGGTAAGAATTGCTATTGGAGTCGCGGAAATGGATGGGTAGTTGCAGCTCTTGTCCGTGTACTTGAAGATACACCGGCTAATGATCCCCACCGAGCAGTATATGTTAAGGATTTACAGGATATGTGTGCAGCTCTCGTGAAATGCCAGCGTCCGGATGGATTCTGGAATGTGTCTCTTCACGATCCTGATAACTTTGGAGGGAAAGAACTCACAGGCACTGCACTATTCGTCTACGGAATGGCATGGGGTGTGCGCAATGGGATTCTGGACAAAGCAAAATATATGCCAGTCATAACTAAGGCATGGAATGCCATGGTGAAAGAAGCTGTGCATGAAAACGGATACCTCGGATATGTGCAAGGTACTGGTAAAGAACCCAAAGATGGACAGCCAGTAGCCTATGACTCTGTTCCTGACTTCGACGATTATGGAACCGGATGCTTCCTCCTCGCAGGTGTTGAAGTTTATAAACTTTAATTATTACGTTTAATAACAAAAAAATAATCAAGCCTCTATAGATTGGCTTGATTATTTTTTTGTTATTCTACTTTAGAAATGTGTGAAGCCGGAAGACTTACGTCTTTCCACTTTATGTAAGCTGTGTCGGAAAGTCGGAGTGTAAAAGTGAGAGTTCCATCAATGCTTTTAACTTTTCTGATAGTCGCAACTTGTCCGTCAAGCAAAGAACCATCTTCAATTATCACTTCATCGCCAACTTTCAATGGAGGCAACTCTGATACAATATCCATTTCCACATCTTCAGTAAATGCACCTACACTTCTTTGAAAGATTCTCATTTCTGATTGTGGAATGACGGAATAAGGACTTGAAACATTTGCAGTCGTTCGATAACACCATGCCAAATCACCGATGATGCCTATTAGAGGCGAAACTCGATCGTAGGGAAGACGAATAAAAAGAAGACCCGGAATGACAGGAGATTCTACATTAATAACCTTCTTCTTTTCCAATCGTTTGACTGTGCGCATTGGATAGTAATAAAGAATTTGACGCTGAATTGGACTCTCTCTTTCTTTCAGGCGCTCCTTAATACTGTCGGGAGTGACTCCACTCCTCATTCTTAATACAAACCATCCGGGATTCTTATTAGTAATGGAATATGCTACAGTATTCAGAATTTCTGTTTTTCTCGATTCTGTGACATCTACCGGATCAATCAAACAAAGCATAGAATAAGCTTCCGGAAGATTAGCTATCAATCCACGTATCTCTGCGTAAGGAATCTCCTCCCTTAAAGCAGCTGCTATCCAAAGCGAAGTAATTGACTCTCTTGAAAAAGATTTTCCAAACGTTAGTCCAGCACGACGACCCGTAGCATGCAGATCACTTAGAAGATCTTTGATGATCGCAGGTTCTCGACGTTTCCCCTGTTGAAGAGGGAATACGTATTTTGCTTGTGGAGCATTTCGCATGGATGTAACGATATCTTCAAGATGTAAACAAGCCGGTATTGAAGAATTATATTTCAAAGTCACTATATCTCTAAGAGATGCAAATGGATCAAAAAGAAGATATAGAAATATTTTATTTATGACAAAAGCTGGAGATTCTTGCTTTACAGATATCTTAGTAAAACGCTGAATGGCAACAAGATTATTTTCAATTTCTTTCAATTGCTTAGCTGAAGAGTCTGTGTTAAAGCCGACTGCTGAAAAGGAAAAGGGATCATCCTCTTTTGATTCTCCCACCCTTAATGTCCAAGCCTTATATAAAGCATGCACTGCTCCAACATAACGTTTCACTGTGCTCCATTTCAATCCATTCAGGAGCATATCTACAGTCCATAACTTTACAGAGGAATCTGAAAAATCAGTTACGCCATGCCGATGTAAAGATACAAGCATTGATGGAATAGCTCTGGAAACCAGCATATCCGACAATCCATCGGAGGAAATATTATTGACATATTCAATAAAGTCCGACTTCCTGTCGACGATTTTCGCGATCTCAGAAGAGTCTTTTTCAGATTGCATGAAAAATTCTGTTAAATGTTAGTATCAATGCAAAATTATCAATTTTTTCCGACATATCAAAGTAATGTCGGCCAAAAAACAAAAAAGGACAAAGGAAAATGTGACTTAACAAATTTTATAGTTAAATACTTTTTTCTCTCAATAATAATTGTTAACTTTGTAATTCTTATAAAGTATACACAATAACTAACCTATAAAGAAATGAAAAAAACGGCAATGGCGGCACTTATGCTCGCCGCTTCAACAGCTTCATGGGCACAATACTCCCATACGATCAATGCCGACAATCTCGGTCGTGGAGTACTTGCAGTAAAAGCTGACAAGGGTATATTCGTTTCGTGGCGCTCACTACCCACTGATGATGCTGAATTGGCATTCGACATTTACAGAGATGGTGTTAAAGTCAATGAAACACCCCTCACGAAAAAGACCAACTTCACAGACCCTGATGGAACGGTCAAGTCAAAATACACTATTAAGGCTATCTTGAAGGGGGAAGAAAAAGAATCGGCGGATGCCAATAATATTTGGGCTTCCGACTTCATGAAAATTCATCTTGATCGTCCAGAAGGTGGCACCTCTCCTGCTGGTGGTGCCAAAGAAGACAGGGTATATACTTATACTCCCGATGATGTGTCGGTAGGCGATGTTGACGGCGACGGTGAATTTGAATTTATTGTGAAGTGGTTCCCGACAAATGCTGCTGATAATGCGCATACGCGCTACACTGGCAAAACATACATTGATTGCTACAAACTTGACGGCACAAAGCTTTGGCGCATTGACCTTGGACACAACATCCGATCTGGCAACCACTACACTCAGTTCATGGTCTATGATTTCGACGGTGATGGCAAAGCAGAATTGATATGCAAGACTGCTCCCGGCACACTCGACGGAACGGGTAAAGCCGTGCTTATGGGCGATGATAAAGAGACCGATGATTATCGTAAGAGCGACGGAACTGTCATGAGCGGTCCCGAATATCTTACTGTATTTAATGGCGCTACAGGAGCGGAAATCAACACAATCGCATATAATCCTCCAAGAAGTATTCGGAAAAATGACAAATCTTCAACAGGCTGGGGCGATAACTATGGAAATAGATCAGAACGCTATCTCGCTGGTGTGGCATATCTTGATGGAGAAAAGCCAAGTGCTATTTTCGTTAGGGGATACTACACTGCCTCTTATGTATGGGCAGTAGACTTCGATGGAAAGGAACTGAAAGAAAAGTGGCTTCATAAATCCGAAAAATCTGGAGAAGGGATCTACGGACAAGGAACTCATTCGCTTTCTATAGCCGACCTTGATGGCGACGGTTTTGATGAAATAATCATTGGGTCCGGCGCTTTAGATCATGATGGGTCGTTCCTTCATTCTACCGGCGGTGGCCATGGCGACGCTCTCCATGTAAGTGATTTCATCCTCGAGAACGAAGGTCTTGAAATTTATATGCCTCATGAAGATAAAAAAGGGAAATATGCTACTACTCTTCGCGATGGAAAGACCGGGAAGCTCCTTTACTATCAGTCACAGCCATCCGAAGGCAAGGATGTAGGACGAGGTCTTATAGCAAATGTTTCATCAAAGTTTGCTGGCAGTGAGTATTGGTCTACTCTCGATGGCAATGTGATGAATTCAGGGAAAGTAGTAGGTTCAAGACGTCCATCTGTCAATTTCCGAATTTTTTGGGACGGCGACCTTCTTGATGAACTACTTGATGGAACTTCTATCACAAAACCGAACGATGACCTTACATCTATTTCAAGCGTTAAAAGTTTTGGAACCACATCTCATGCGACTTCATGCAATACAACAAAAGCAACTCCTAACTTGCAAGCAGACATCTTTGGCGACTGGCGTGAAGAAGTGATTCTACATGATAGTCAGACGGAATCTGACCTTATTATTTTCACTACTACAATACCTACTGAATATAAAGTGCCCTGTCTTATGACCGATCGTCAGTATCGTGAGGCCATTGCATGGCAGAATGTCGCTTACAATCAGCCCCCTCATCTAAGTTATAATCTGGAGGCTCAATACGACACTCGTCCACGTATTACTGTCTCTAAAGGTGGTCTGAATCAGGTAATGTCTCTTGGAGATGCCTTGAACACAATTGAGTTTTATGTGCTTCATGCCACTGGTGCAGAGGTTTCCGGACTGCCAGAAGGAGTGGAATTTTCATTCGACGATCAGGCTAAAAAGGGCATAATATCCGGCACTCCGACCGAAAAAGGACAATGGACCTACACCATTTCTACTCTGGGGTCGGAAGATGGAGAAGAAACTTCTATTTCCGGTAGTATAACAGTCACTTTTGTAGATAAAAGTGGCAGATGTGCATATTTCTCATTTGATTCTGTTGGAACATCAACAGTGGCAAATGACTATAAGTCTGGAACTGAAGCAAATATCATTGGTACGGTAGGAACTGAAGAAGGTGTAAGCAAGTCAGCAATCACATTTGATGGAACGGGCTATCTGACACAGACTTTATATGAAGAACTCATGTTCGGAAATGAAGATTTCTCCATTGAACTTTGGATGAAGTCTACCGATCAAGATGGCTATCTATTCTGCATTGGCTCACACAACAAAACAAATGTTGAAGGAGGCACTGGAAATTGGGTTGGTCTTGAGAGATTAAAGAATGAAAGCACCGATCGTCTTTGCTTCTCTATCGACGATGATGTCACAAAGAGCGATTGCTATGCTCTCACTCCCTCTAACTATTTTGATGGAGAATGGCATCAAATTGTATGTGTATACAATGCTGTAGCGAAATCGATGACTATCTTTATTGATGGCAAGCAAAACATGACCAATAATAATATTAGCACCGGAGCACTTAATTTCGACCCACGTGAATTGATGTATATCGGAGGAGATGATGAGCTCACTGCAGGACGTGAGCATAGAACATTCAACGGAACACTTGATGAGTTCACTATCTATCCTTTTGCTCTCGCTAAAGAGGATGTGAAAGCTAATTATGACAAGTTGGCTCCATCAGCAGTAGAAGAAATCATAGCTATCAGTGGGGAATCTGAATTTACCGTTGTTGATGCTTTCTCTGGAAGAGTTGTAAAGACTGCAAAAGGTGAAGCTGGGAAAGGCATTACTGAGGGTCTTGAAAAGGGAGTTTATATTCTTGTAATTGATAACAAGATTGCTATAGAAACCCATAAGTTTATCAAGAAATAAACTCCACGTACCAAAAATATAAAGGGAAGCCCCGACACACCGAGGCTTCCCTTTATATATTTGTTGTACTATTACATTATCGATTTAGCATCTTGTTGGCCTGACATATCTTTATTGAAAGAAGCATGCGATAGATACCGAATGTTATGAAAGCTATTCCTATATAGAGCCATACTGCTATGCCGCCTGCAAGAGGACCGGCAAGGAAAATGACTGCAAGTATCAATGTACAGACAATAAATGAGAGTAGCATTGCAAGCCAATATTTGGTGTCGCCATAGTATAAAATTGCTTCACAAATAGCATTCAAAGCTACAAATATTAGATAGAAACCTATTCCATAAATGAATGCACTTACCATGGAAGCTTCAGGAAGTAGCAGAAGCCATACGCCGCAAATGATTTCAATTACTCCGACAAGAAGTTTGAAACCCCATCCTGAAATACTGCCGATGCTTAGCAAAGCAAAAACGGTATTGAGAAATCCTACTGAGCATATTACCAAAGCAAAAGTATAAGCCATAATAGGAAGAGATGTTTGCGGGCTTGCAAGACACCATATGCCGAGTCCTATAGAAAGAAGACCGGTGATCAAGGGAATCCACCAATATTTGGAGGCGGTTTTAAGCATTGTGCGTGTCATAGTATCAATAATTTAGATTGTTTATAATGTGTTTTTCATTCTCTATAACACCCTAACCCTACAATTGGTTTATCTGATTTTTTTAATTTTTTTGCTTACTTATTTTGTCATTTCAGAAATTAGGAGTAACTTTGTACGCTTAATCAGGCAAGATGGTAAATTAAGCATAAGGTATTATTACAATTTGGCACTACCACAATGTTTAATCATTGTATACCATATAAATGCAACATATACAAAATTCTGCCCACAGTATTCTTGATACTGTTTGGGATATTGTATGCTTATTCCAATACAATCCCCACTCCTACTAAGTATTCCAAAATTGCCCTTTTAGGCGACTCCATGACCTGGATAGGAGGTGATTCTTGCCAGAATCCAACCGGATGGAGCCATTTTCTCAAAGAAAGTGGAATAGCAGGTAATATTGACGTCTATGCAAGAAGCGGAGCCACTTGGACTAATACAAATGCCACTCAACTTAATCCTTCCTTCTATTCGGAAATCCTTCACGACGACAACGTTGTCTACAATCAAGCATTCCGTCTGATCGAGGATGCAGACTTAACTCATGAGCATCCCGACTTAATCATTCTCTTCGCTGGCGCCAACGATGCTTGGTTTGCGGCCAAACGCCCCAGGATATTCGACCATGACGATTCTATAGGGAAATATACAATACTTACCGACCCTTCCACGGTCACTACTCTTGAAGGAAGTATTCGCCTGATTTGCGACCTGCTTCAAAAATTCTTTCCTAATGCCACTCTCCTATTCGTCACACCACTCCAAATGGCAAAAACAGATGCTGAAACGATTTTCAAAGTTTCAGATATTATAGAAAAAACGGCATTACAAAAAGGATGTCATGTCATCAGACCTGATAAAGAAATAGAAATCAGTCATGAACAAGAGGAAAAATCGCCTACATACACCTACGACGGAGTACACACAAATCCAAAAGGTGCCCGTTTACTCTGTAATTATATTCTCAAGTTTCTCCTCTCTCCCCAAATTGATAATGCAAAACGATTAACGCAAAACGCACATGGTATTCTCTGATTTATTCTTCATTTTCTGCTTCATTCCGATTTTCGGACTTTTGTACGTTATTTTCGGATGGCTCGACAAAGCAAGAATCCATCACGCCGATAAAAAAGAAAAGCGACTGAAGCGTCCGATGCTTTTCCGTAATATTATTCTGACCATCTTCTCAATCCTTTTCTATGCTTGGGGAGAACCGATCTATGTTTTTCTTATGTTGGCAGTAGTGCTGGTCAACTATTTTTGTGGACTCCTTCTCTATAAAAAACATAATCTTATAGGAAAAGCATGGTTGTTTATAGGCGTTGCAGCCGACTTGGCTGCTCTTGGAAGCTTTAAATATTTAGGATTCTTTTCCGGTATAATCAGGAATTTCGGTTTTGATGTGCCTGATCCGCAAATAGCGCTTCCTATTGGAATTAGCTTCTATATATTTCAGTCTATATCCTACTTAGTCGACGTATATCGAGAAGATTCAAAACCTCAGAGAAACTATTTCGACCTATTGCTTTACATCTCGATGTTCCCTCAGCTCATTGCCGGGCCAATCGTACGCTACGGCACTGTGGCGGAAGAGATTGGCAAACGTCGTGCCACCGCTGATGATGTGGCAGATGGTGTCTATCGTTTTATAATAGGGTTAGGCAAAAAAGTGATAATCGCCAACATTATGGGAGAAATCGCAACATCTCTCCTCGGAGGGAGTCTTGAAAACATGTCGGCAGCCGCCGCATGGGTTGGAATCATAGCCTTCTCGATTCAGATCTATTTTGACTTTTCCGGGTATTCCGATATGGCAATAGGCATTGGAAGATGCGTTGGATTCCATTTTCCTGAAAATTTCAATCATCCCTACACCTGCACTTCCATGACAGATTTTTGGCGCAGATGGCATATGAGCCTTGGCTCTTTCTTCCGCGACTACGTCTACATTCCCATGGGGGGCAACCGCCGACATCAAGCGCTAAATATTATGACTGTATGGTTTTTGACAGGTATGTGGCATGGTGCAAGCTGGAACTTCATCATTTGGGGTGTCTACTTCGGACTCATCATCATGATTGAGAAGTATACCTTACTCAGATGGAAGTGGATTCCTAAGATTGGACTTTACATCTATAGCATCTTTTTGATCATCGTTGGTTGGGGAATATTCTATTTCGACGATTTTGGAAGAATGTCTCAATTCTTCACGGCATTCTTCGGTCAAAACGATGCTCAAGGACTTCCAATGCATGTAGAGACTGTGCTCATAGATAATCTCTGGCTATGGATTGCAGCCATAATATTGTGCCTCCCTGTCAGAAAACAGGTAGAAAAAATTGGATACAAAATGAGTGTACACATTCCTTATGCCGGCAATTATGCAGTGCAATTCTGCCACGCAATCATTTCCATTACAATATTAATTTGTAGCGTTGCCCTACTCGTAGGAGCGACAAACAACGCTTTCATTTACACAAGATTCTAAACTACGATGGACAAGCATACAGAAAATGATTTTCCCAAAGAAGGGAAAGGGAAGCATGGAGCGTCTGTCATGTATATCATAATGGTTGGGATATTCTTCGCTCTCCTAACTGCCGTATTTTTATTCTTCCCAAGAACGAAATATTCAGAACTCGAGAAACGAGATCTTACGGAACTACCAGACATTACAGATATCGAAAAAATAAAGAAAGATCCTGCTAAATTCACTTCAGAGGTCTCTACATGGTTTAGTGATACGGAACCTTACCGTGATGAACTGATGACCATGAGCATGAAGATCCGTGGAGCTATGAAAGGTGATTTTCGCGACGAAGAGGAGACTGTATCATTCCGTCCAGCTGAAACTGCTGCAAACCCCGCTATTGAAGCAAATGCCAAATCAGAAACCAAAGTCACCGAAAATGAAAATTCTGAAAATGAAAATGAAGTAGACGATTCATCAGCTGACGAGGAGGATGACGATATTGAAGATGGAAAAGCAAAACTCGGAAGTTCTGGCACAATCATAATAGGAAAGGGAGATAAAGTAAGGGCTCTGATGGCATTCGGTGGGACTGCCAAAGGAGGTGGTGGATATGTAGATCTTCTTAATACACTTTCCAATGAATTCCCTAACGCCAATGTCTATGCTATGGTGGCTCCCCTGGCGACAGAATATTATTTGCCGGCAAAAGCTGCAAAAGCAAGCAATCCACAGAAGCCTTTCATTTATAGCATTCGAGATAGGTTATCGCCCAAAGTCAAGTTTGTAGATATCTACGATGAACTATTAAAACATAAAAAAGAGGATATTTATCTCCGTACTGACCATCATTGGGCAGGCCTGGGAGGATATTATGCTGCAAAGAAACTTGCCGAGACAGCCGGCGTTCCATTCAGAGGTCTTGATGCCTACGACAAGCATGTGGTAAAAGATTTTGTGGGTTCAATGTATGGGTATTCTAAAGATATTTCTGTAAAGAAAGCGCCAGAAGATTTCATATATTATACTCCTAATCAAGTTGGATATGATGCAGAATATGTCACATACTCATTGAATAAAAACTTCAAGATAATTAGAGAATCGAAACCCTTTAAGTCAGCTTTTTTCAAAAAATTTAAAGATGGAAACGGGAATGCCTACCTGACATTTATTGGGACAGATCAAGCCTATGTAAAAGTCAAGACATCCACTCCCGGCAATAGAAAACTCCTTATCATTAAAGACTCATATGGAAATGCTGTTCCGGGCAATCTATTCTATAGTTTTAATGAAGTTCATGTGATTGACTTCCGTTACTTCACTCACAATCTAAAAGAGTATGTAGCAAAGAACAACATCACCGACATAGCTGTCTGCTTCAATGTGTTTAATGCCTACAGTAGCGGAAGCGCATCTAAAGTCAAAAAAATGTTGACACAGACTGGAGGAATACCTGCTCAATCTTCTTCAGACACTAAGCCACAACCAAAGAAAAAAGATACTTCTTCTGCTGATTTCTCTGACAAAAATGAAAAATCTGTGGAAGAGCTCCCAACTTCCGTAAAAGAGGAAGCGATAACTACACAACCAGAGAAACTTGAAATAGAAGAAACCCCGGCAACTCCGGAAAAAACAGAAGAATAAATGTATGGCAGACTTCAGAAGAAAGCCTGAATGGCTCAAAATCAAGCTACCTAAAGGATTCAAGACAAGTCAGGTGGTAGGACTTCTTAATGAGAAGCATCTCCATACTATTTGTTCAAGTGGTATGTGTCCTAACCGTGGCGAATGCTGGGGGAATGGGACGGCAACGTTCATGATAGGGGGAAATATATGCACAAGAAGTTGCAAGTTTTGTAATGTCGCCACCGGGCGTCCCTCTCCTATTGATAAAAAAGAGATTTTCGATATTGTAGAGTCTGTAAAGTCTTTAAAGCTTAAGCATATTGTCATAACTTCTGTAGATCGCGATGATCTCTCTGATTTGGGTGCCGGGCATTGGGCAGAGATGATACACACTCTTAAAAAGGAATGTCCTAAAGTGACTATGGAGGTTCTAATTCCGGACTTTCAGGGACGAGAAGAGTTGGTCAATCTGGTCATCGATGAAAAGCCTGAAGTAATATCCCATAATCTTGAGACCGTCAGAAGACTTACGCCTGACGTGCGCTGCCATGCTACTTATGAGACTTCATTAAAAGTGATTGGCCAGATAGCGAAAAGTGGAATAAGATCAAAAAGCGGAATTATGCTTGGACTTGGAGAAACACCGGATGAAATAATCCAGACTATGGATGATCTCCTATCGGTAGGATGCGAGGTGATGACCATCGGACAATATCTGCAACCGACTGCCAACCACTACCCAGTGCAAGAATATATTCATCCCGACATTTTCGAGCAATATCGACTTGAAGGTCTACGCCGAGGCTTTCGCCATATAGAATCTGCGCCTATGGTTCGCTCATCCTACCATGCAGAGCGACATATATTATAACTAATAAACTTTGTTATGCTTTAAATTTTGCCTTTTAAAGTCGAATTTAAAGTTGAGACATCCACGCGCACGGGTGCCACTTCACAACGTGATTTGGTAGTGAAGTGATGTGGAGCAAAGAGCTCAATGCCAGCTTCATTAAAATAGTCTTGAATATTCTGTAGAAGATCAGACATTATTACAGGCATATCATCAGCCTCCTTGATATAAGCGTTTATCTGATAGCACATATAATTATCGTTCAGCTCAGTCTCAAGTACAAATGGAGCCGGGTGCTCAAGAACGCCATCAGTCTTCAATGCAGCATCAATTAGCAACTGGTGAACCTTCCTCCATGGAACATCATATCCCATTGTAAGCATCGTATGGATAATGAGGCCATATTGACGCGCAGATGCAGAATAATTGACAGTATCTGAAGTGGTAATGAATGAATTGGGAATGGTCACTATTTCATTTTTTATCGTGCGTATTCGTGTAATGAATGGTGATTTTTCTACCACATTGCCAACAGTGTCATTGACTTTTATAAAATCACCTGCCTTGAATGGACGCATATAGGTGATTACAAATCCTGCGATAAAATTTGAGATTACCGAACTTGAACCCAATGAAACAATCAGACCTACAAATACCGATATCCCTTGGAATACTCCTGATTCCGAACCCGGCAAATAGGGATATATCATTGCTATCATGAATGCATAAAGCAAGAATCTGATAATGTTGAATGTTGGCTCAGCCCAATCCGAATAAAAACCGGAGATTTTAAGTTTCTCACTTTTTATCTCCTCTGATATGTATCTTAGTCCCTTAACAATATATCTTACACAATACCAAATTATTGCTATAATAAACAAATTAGGTATATATTCTATTATTGCTTTGACCACCATTTTGATTGGGTCAATAATATAATAAAATATCTTCATAGCCAGACTTTCAGTCTGAGGAAATATCGAGAATAGTATAGGGACCGTAATTATAAAGAAAAAAAGAAGGACCGCATAGCGTAAGAATCGGCTAAACACCAGCATTATTCTACATAAATAAGTTGTGTTAAGAAGCTCATAATCTCTGACTACGAGGGGCTTTAACTTATGCACCTTAAGCCAAATTATCTCCCTTCTCAGTTTTTTAAATAGGAAATTGATCAGCTTTAGCATAAGATACTGGAAGATAATGACCAGAACGAAGAGAGCCGCTCTTTTTAGTATTTGCCAGAAACTGTTTTCAGCTTTTAATAGAGCTATTTTGTCAGCAATAATCGGCATCCAGGTATTGGCAAGCACACTTGGAGTGGTAGAATGCCATAGAGCATCATTCTCAGTTACACTGATTATGACCTTATCTCCATACATAATATCAATATATGTATCGTTATCAAGGAGATAGACCGAGTCTCTACGCAGACTTCTATCGTGTCCTATTTTGTTTATTGCTTGAATTGTTGTCTCAGCCCTATCGAAAGCAGAATGTCCACCACGGGCAGCATATATCTTAAAAAGAGTGTCTTCTTCTACTACAACCGGCACACCCGGAGTTACAGTTCTTAAAGAATCTATACGTCTTATCTGTTCAGCTTTCTTTAAAGAGTCTGCTACATGATGCTGATTGTTTTCATCAAGCTTCGACTTAAGCATTATTTCATTAAGCTTCATCTCTTCAAGCTGAAGCATCAGTTCTACCACGCGAATAGAGTCAGATTTAGATTGGTCGTCACTCGCCAATAAATCAGTCGTGGAATTATGAATGGAATCTGCCTGATTGTCTCCATGCGACGAAAGCAACAACTCGCTTGCCTTCTTTAAAATTTGGCTTTGAACGCTGATAGGAAAAGACATCATCCCTATAAACACTATAAAACTGATCATGCATCTCCATGAGCAGAAATGCATCCCGAAGCTTCCTAAAATGAATCTATGTTTATTATAACTTCCAAACATATTTTATAAATTTGAAATGCAAATTTAAGATAAATAGTAAAGAAAAACAAATATTCGAGAATTTATATTTACAGCAATGACTATAGAAATAAAATTTTAGAGGGAAGCCGCTATCAGCAACGGCTCCCTCTCAAAAGAAATCTTTTAGTCGCATACTCAAAATTAACGGACAGGGCCTTAGATGCCTGCTAATATAGAACAGTTCAAAATCCCTTTTCAGGAATGATTTCTGATGGGGAAATGCCAAAGTTCTCTTTAAATACCCTACTGAAATATGCCGATGAAGAGAACCCACACATTTCGCTCACTTCTGTCACATTATATTTCCCACTTGTCAGAAGTGTCATAGCATGATTAAGACGGATTGAACGAATGAATTCTACTACCGACATATCCGTAATAGCCTTGATCTTTTTATAAAGCAATGATTGGCTTATCATCATTGCAGAAGCAAAATCACCTTTTCCAAAAGATTCATTTGAGATATTCTCTCTGACACATTCCATAGCCTTAGAAAGGAATTCATTTTCTATAATATTATTTTCAGCACACTTGCTAAGATTTTCATCTTGCTCTGCGTCTCCCCTATCGTTAGACTCATTGGACTCAAGTTCTTGTTCTTCCGTATTTTCATATACTGATTTTTGCGACTGATCTACACTCAAATAAGGTAAGGAATGCCTATTGACATTATCAGCAATCTGAAGCGATAGAAGAAGTTTTTCGAATGCATGCTTTCTGCACATACTAAGAAAATAATGTCTTGCTATCAGTGTTACTATTACCACCACAACAATCAGTATTATGATCCGAAACCACAATGTTTTCCAAAATGGGGGTCTCACTATCACATTTAATACTCGCTCGGAGGCAAATCCACCGTCGTACATCCTGATTTTCAAGGAATATGATCCTTGATCAAGATTAACATAATTAATCGATGACACCGAAGATAATTCTGTCCATTCTTTATCAACACCATCCAATTTCCAAGAATACATGACATTTGACCCAACGTTGCCAAGAGCCTGCATTGAAAGGGTAAAGGAATTGCGCGGATAGTTCAACACTAATTCTTGAAGGCTATCAATTGGCACTGTCAGTTCATTTTCAATATCTTTTCTGATAGAACGTCCTGATACCTTGATATCTGAGAAAAATATCTTTCCATGATGGCTTATATCTAATATCTTTTCTGGAGAAAATGTCACTATTCCATTGTTGGTGCCGAAAGCGAATTTGCCATCAGGAAGAACACAAGATGAATTCTCTCGAAATGCATCCCTTGTCAGAAGATCTCTTCCGGGCAACTGAAGCATCGCTCCCTTCTTTATATCATAGCAGCTCATACCAAGAGCGGTACCGATCCAAAGCTTATTGCCATACTTGATTATACTTCTTGTGAAATTGCTATGAAGTCCATCACTTACAGTTATTGAGCTAATCTTCCCAGAATCTCGATCGAACTGAATGAGACCATTACCAGACGTGCATATCCAAAATTTATTTCCATCTACAAGTATTTGCTGCACTACATTATCAGCCACAAGAGTCTGAGTTTTTCCGGATTTCTTATCAATTAGAATCAAGCCATCACCTCCTCCAGTAAGGATTTCGCCCGGCTTCTGCTGGGCAAAACAGAATATAGGATGGGACTCATATTTTTTAAATTGGTTATTTTCTGGAGAGTAGCAAATGATATCTCCCTTCAATCCTCCAAACCATACATCTCCCTCTAAATCTGTAAAACTTGAAAACACATACGCACCTTTACCGAAAATATCTGCGTTTTTATCAGAGAAATGGTTAAGTTGACTATAAGTCTTTGGATCAATTACATACACACCATTACCATAAGTAGATGCATAGATTAATCCCTTTTTGTCTTGAGCAAGAGAGAGAACAGACAATTGATTCTTTCCATAAAGTTGACGCCAAGTTCCTTCTTTAGCATATCTTATGCTTATTCCATCGTTTGTCGCTACCCAAAGACTACCATCAATGCCCGTAAGCAGAAAATTGACTTCATTGTTATGAAGTGATGATGCCGTATTATAGCGGTGCTGTATTCGCTCTGCATCCTCAACATCAATATCTGAGTATTGCAGTCCTGCACTTGTAGTGGCTACCCATAGTCTTCCTTCACGATCGGTAGTCATAGCAAAGACACTGTTTCCTTTCAATGATGCAGGATTATTAATATCTTCTTTTATAACTTCAATCACACTTGCATCGGCTGCCTCGAATACAATTATTCCACCCCCTTCCATTCCTAAAAGGAAAGTGTCTGAATCCAACACTAAGACTGACCTAATAATTAATCCCGGAATAGCTTTGGAATCAATGCGCTTCAAAACTTGATCTTGAAGCCTATATTCCCACAATTCTCCTTGATAAGTACCCATCAGAATGCGATTACGATAACTGTCGAAGACAGCACTTGAAACAAATTGTCCAAAGTTTCCAGCTAATTTACATGACTCTTGCTTATCGATTGAAATTCTATATATTTTATCGTGGGAAAGTGCAAAAATATCTTTATCGTCACATTTAAGAATATACGAATATCCAGGGCTATCCTTCGAATAATTTATTAATTCACCATCAGAAAACACAAAAATTCCTACACTTGTGCTTATCCATGGCTTTCCATTTTCATCAATGATAATATTTGAGATCCATTCCTTATTACTAAGAATATCAGACAAAGAAAACCATTGCTCAAAGCGATCTTTTATTCCGTCATATCTAAAAATTTGTCCATTTTGAGAGGCTGCAACCAGCACACCTTTATTATATGCAAGTTTCATCTGCATGACATCGGATGTGGAAACAGGCAAATTATATATTTTAACATCAGAAGGGGTAGCTCTTAATATTCCTAATCTGGACGCTCCCCATATAAAGCCAATGTCATCGTAAGTCAGTGAAGTGATACCTGACATCGGTATGTTTTTTCCACCCGAGACACTGACAAACTCATGATACTTGGGCACAAAACCGAACGACAGATCAAATCCACAAAATATCACAATAAGAATAGCAATCACACGTCTGCCCAATGTGTGATAAAATAAATCCTGAATATAATACCTTACTGATTCTGAAATATCAGATAATTTTTCATTCAAGTTTTTCATGGCTCGTCAGTCATCAGAATTTTCCCGATTATCAACCCACAAATATAGACAAAAATTTTTCAATCAGCAAAGATTTTTTTAAATTTTTCCATAAAGAATATTTCATATCCCATTTTATCTATTTTTACAAGAACATTACCTAAAAATACAACCAGGTAAAGTCAAATTTATGTAATTTTGCAAAAGATTCATTATAAGATGATAATTATTATAAAACTTTATAAACATCATGAAAAAACTGATTACATTTTTACTTTTTGCCATGATCAGTAGTGGATCAATCCACATGATGGCACAGTTTTTCCAAAATCCAGACGAATCTGGACTTAATGGGAAACGGGCTCCTCTGAATGTCAGGAATGCAAGATATCCCAGACTTCTGCCAGACAACAGTATGGAATTTAAGGTTAAAGCGCCGGATGCAAAGAAAGTACAAATTGATCTTGGGAAAAAATATGATCTTACAAAAAATGCTGAAGGAGAATGGAGTGTAATAACAGAACCGTTAACACCGGGATTCCATTATTATTTCCTTATCATAGATGGAGTGCAAGTTGCGGATCCTGCCAGCGAATCTTTCTACGGATGCAGTATGCATACAAGTGGTGTAGAGATTCCTTATCCTGACGGAGACACAAGATTTGAAATTTCGGAAGTGCCACATGGTGATATACGCATGAAAAGATTCTATTCCACCACTTCAGGAGATTGGCGGAGGGCATATATTTATTGTCCGCCGGGGTATGACACATCAGGTGAGAAATACCCAGTGCTTTATCTTCAGCATGGGGGCGGAGAAGATGAAAGAGGTTGGGCTACTCAAGGACTGACTGACATCATCATGGACAATCTAATTGCACAAGGCAAGGCAACTCCAATGATCATTGTTATGGCAGATGGAAATACCCCGGATTTTGAAAAGGAACTGCTAAATGATATCATCCCTATGACGGAGAAGAATTTTAGAGTAAAACCAGGAAAAGAAAACCGTGCTCTGGCAGGACTGTCGATGGGAGGAATTCAAACCCTTAATACCGGAATACCGAATCTCGATAAATTTGCATACTTAGGAGTATTCAGTTCAGGCTGGTTTGCAAATCCTAATCCTTTTGGAGTGATGATGGATTCTGAAAAATACTATGAAATGCTCAACCAAAATAAAGATGCTTACAACGACGGCTTAAAAGTCTTCTGGCTTTCCATGGGAGGAAAAGAAGACATCGCTTACGAAAATTGTCGAGTGATGCGCGATAGGTTTGACAAAATTGGGATCAAATATGATTATTTCGAGACACCCGGCGGACACACTTGGCCAGTATGGCGTGAGAGCCTTTATAATTTCGCACCGCTATTATTCAAGAACTAACCTTAAATTCTAACTACCGTGAAAGGCAGCGTGCCCGTTTCCTGTGAAGGAAACGGGCAATTTTTTAAATTTTATCTCTTATATATTCAACCATAGAGTGAGGATCAACACATCCCAAAAGATAAATCTTGCCATTCTTAAGACGCACGAGAAAGCAGTCGGAGGCCTTTCCATAGTAAGCCATATATTTTCCAACAGATGGTTCAGAAAACCACCCCCAATATCCAAACCATCCTCCACTGCCAAATATGCGCTTTTCTGCCATCGTAGGAGGAGAAAGAGTTATGGAAGCAATATCTCTTAGCGGAATAGATTTCGAACGAATAAAGGCATTCATATTCAAACATCCATCCTCTACTGAGACTGATATTGGAGTAAAGAACAGAGCCAGTACACTTAGAACGACCAACACTCCTCCTGCAAAATATGAAAGGATATCATTACCAATCTTAAGTTCCCATATCATTATAGCAATCAACAGACCGATTGTCAATATAGTCAAGATAATACAATATGTGCTTAAAGCTACCTTGCGTTTCATAATATTTTAATTTTTGTTGATGTGCAAAATTAATAATTTTTTTGTAATTTTGTATTGCCTAACATAAAATTTGAGTAATGAAGACTTTTTTTAAACTAATTGGTGGTTTGATTATGGGAGGACTAATAGGATTATTGATCGGAGGCTTGATCGTAGTCCTATTTACCGACACAACTTGGACAGAATATATCCAAAAGTATTATAATATAGATTTTTCAGAAGGTCTTGCCGTCTTTCTTGTAGCGATCGTTTCACTTATAGTCTCTCTTGCAATAATAGTACCTATACACGAATTAGGACATTTAATTTGTGGACTATTAAGTGGCTATAAATTTGTCAGTTTCCGTATATTTAATTTTACATTACTTAAGGAGGAGGGACGATTCCGAATTAAAAAATTTGCCATTGCCGGAACAGGAGGACAGTGTCTTCTGACTCCTCCTGATCTATCCCTTGAAAAGATACCTACCGGATGGTATAATTTCGGTGGGATACTCGCCAACCTGATTCTCCTTATAATAGTACTCCCCTTCTTCTTCCTGCCCCTCAATCCTTTCGCAACAGAAGCCCTTGCCATATTTGCTATGACAGATACCATAATGATTCTAATTAACGGTATCCCCATGCAAGCTGGAGGGGTAGGCAATGATGGCTACAATATGAAACTTCTCAAGAGAAACCTTCTCAGCAAGCAGGGTATTGTAAATCAGCTTCGTGCAAACGCATTGATCCAAAATGGAGTGCGCCCGAAGGATATGCCAGATGATCTTTTCTCCAACCCAAAAGACATCAATTATAAAAATGCTCTTGAAGTGTCAATCCCATTGATGTATGCATCTCGTCTCATCGACAAAATGAAATACAATGAAGCATTAGCACAAATCGAGGAGTTATATTCCCATAAAGACGACATAATGCCACTATATGTTAAGGAAATAGCATGTGAACTTGCATTCTTATATTTGAAAACGGGAAAGATTGAAGAAGCAGATAAGCTTCTTGACAAAGATCTTAGAAAATATATCGACATGTATCGCAAGATGATGTCGTCAAAAGAGCGTCTGCTTGTTGCTATTGCCTTATATCTTGATAAAGATAAAGCAAAAGCGCAAGAACTCTATGATAACTTCCAATCCAGACAATACAAATATCTTCTTCAAGGAGAAGTCAAAAGTGATCTTGCCCTTATCGATGATATGCTATCATGAACTCTACAACATAAAATCCCAATCTACTATGGATAAAGATTATTTTGCAAATAGAAAAAGCGTTAGAAATTATAAGAAGCTTCACATATCTGATGAGCTTTTGGACAGTATTCTTGAACGTGCAATGCGAGCTCCTACTTGTGGCAATATGCAACTCTATAGCGTAATAGTGACGAAAGACTCTGATAAACTTGCGCGTCTTGCTCAAGAGCATTTCAATCAGCCAGCATCGACTGGAGCAGATGTAATTCTGACAATCTGTGCTGATTTCAATCGATTTACTAAGTGGTGTGAAGCAAGCGACGCCAAACCAGGCTATAATAACTTTCATTCATTTATAATGGCACTCACGGATGCAGTTATATACTCCCAGCAGATTGTCTCCATTGCTGAAACTGAAGGTCTTGGCACTTGCTATCTCGGAACCGTCAACTATAATGCCAAGCAAATATCGGAGCTTCTGGAGCTGCCTGATCTCGTAGTGCCTGTAGCGTGTCTCTCTCTTGGATATCCGGAAAATCCAGACGAAGAGCAATGCGAGCGTCTACCACTTGATGCCATCAAACATATTGAGACTTACAGACACGACTCGAAAGATGAGATAATTGAGCTCTTCAAAGCCAAAGAAGACTTCGAGCCCAATAAGCTATTCGTAGAGGAGAACAAAAAGAATACCCTCGCTCAAGTGTTTACAGATATACGCTATCCTGAATCCGTCAACAAAGCTGTTTCCGAATCCTTCCTTACTCTTTTGAAAGAGAAGGGTTATATGTAATTATCCGGTAAGGAGGGTCAACTCGTAGACGAGTATATTATAATGTACATAAAAGGGGGACGCTCGATATGAGAGTCCCCTTGACAATTTGTCGGAATAATTACAAATACCTTAACTATTCAGCATTGTTCTTAAGCCATTCAGTTCTGACGGCATCAGGCAAATGAGTGACTTTAAAGTCAGAGAATGTGGCAGTGAAACCATTGCCATCCGGACATGCTGCAAACATACCGACCTTTACCGGATGATTAGCCTCAACCCATGCATTGCGCATCATATGATATTCCTTATCATCGAAAGAATAGAAAATTTCTACAGCATCCCTACGTCGTACTGCTTTAATCCAAATAAAGTCGACCGGACGATCAAGAGCGATTACGCTCCAGTCTGAAGTAGTGTGAGTCACAACAGTGCTAAGATTGTATTTACCATCTACATATTCTATTCCTGTCTTGATATAGTTCTCATGGTCGAGTCTGATCATCATACCAGCCTGATCGAATCTAACCTTATATTCACCAGATATTTTCACTTTTGCCTCAAACTCTCCTCCATATTCGGCATAATAAAATGGTGCATCATCTACAGTGAACCCATAGTGAGATATTCGCCAATAGTCACTGTTTGGTGTCACCGACATCGTAAGTTTATCTCCATCGATATTCCAATTCTCCGGCTCATTAAACCAGTTCATCTTCTCAAGTGTCTGGCCATAAGCACAATGTGCCAATAAGGCAAACATTGCCACAAAAAATTTTTTAGTCTTCATTTTTTGAATAACCATTATTTTATTAACTTTGCAAAGTTAATACTTTCTTGCATATTATGCAATGGTTATAAATAACCATTTATTCTTAATAAGAAAAATGAAGCGTAAACTGAATCTATCGGCATTGATAGCCACAACCTTTCTTATCTCAGCATCTTCAATCAAGGCCCAATCAGAGTCTATACAAGAACCCACAATCAACTCAAGCGATCGTCCGACTGTCAGTTGGCAACTTATCACAACCAAAGACGATGATAAATGTATCGAGCGCTTCATCGTAAATCATGCAGACTCTATAAAACGCCTATGTTTTGCCCAGCTACCACGCCCTATGAAAATTTTTTCTGAAGGGGATTCTCTTGTTGAAATAAATGCCGGATATTATTATCTCACTTCCCCTCACTTTGGCTCTAACGGCGAAGATATTATCATAGATGTAGAATGTGAGTGGCCACTTCGAAGCATTTCGGAAGGTCCGGAATCATTTCATGCCGTAACAAAAGGGGGACAACTCATCCCCGTTGCTCTTCACAAAGAGCAATCTTTGATACAGGCTGCCATCAAAGACCCTGAATGGATGAAATGGAATATTTCTGCAGATTCTATCTATAGGCTTAATGAAAAAATTGCGAACGGACGTATACCCGGACCATTTGATATTGTGCCATCCTTTAAACGGATAGATATAAAAGATGGAATATTCTCTTCAGGGTCGCCTATAGAAATATCTAAAATAGATGATGAAAATCCTGATTTCTATAGAATAACGCTTACTCCACATAATGCCTTGATAGAAGGAGTTTCAGAAAATGCCATTAAGACTGGTAGACGTATGCTTGAACGCAGACTACTCGAAGATGAAAGTAGGACATTACCTTGCGTTGTGATTGAAGATTGGCCCGACTATCCCTACAGAGGACTGATGATTGACATTGCTCGGAATTTTCAGACACCAGAAACGATGAAGCACATAGCCGCTCTCATGGCTGACTATCGTTTCAATCGGCTTCACTTCCATATCACCGACGATGAAGGATGGAGACTTGAGATTCCAGGATTGCCAGAGCTTACTGAAGTTGGTTCAAGACGAGGATATACACTTGACAGCTATGATTTCTTGCCAGACATATTTGCCGGAACAGGAGATCCTATAAATAATCTTCCTACTGCTAATGGATTCTTTAGCCGCCGGGAATTCATAGATTTCATAAAATATTGCGATTCGATTGGGATATCAGTCATTCCGGAAATTGAATCCCCCGGACATGCTCGCGCTGCAATAAAAGCAATGGAAGCAAGATACCGTAATACAGGCGATGACACATATCGAATGATTGAAGATGGTGACACTTCCAATTATTCTACGGCACAATTCTATCATGACAATCTCATGAATCCCGCTTTGCCAGGCACATATCGTTTTATCAGTAAAGTCGTAGATGAAATTTCAGCCATGTATGCGGAAGCAGGGGTGAAACTTCTGGGAATTCATCTTGGAGGAGACGAAGTGCCGGAAGGAGCATGGGATGGTTCAAAAAGTGCTAAGGAACTGAGTGAACGCCTCGGACTGAAAGGGAGACATGAGCTTCAGGGAGAATACGTAAAACGAATATCCGCATTGATGAAAGAGCGAGAAATTCCGCTTTATGGTTGGCAGGATATTTGCACTGATTATGACGATGACTTCCATACACTTGTAGCCCCTACTATCGGTGGTATGGACTGCTGGGTATCACCTCACGATTTAGCTGACAATGTGGCTGTGAAGGGTGTAAAAGCCGGTTATCCTGTCATAATCAGTAACGTGGATTACTTCTACATGGACATGCTTTACGCGCCGCATCCTGAAGAAAAGGGATTATTTTGGGGTGGATTTACTGATGAACTTCGCACACTTGTTGGTTACCCTGATTCCATTTGTCCTCGTGACGGAAATGAGAAAGGGATGGTGATAGGAGTATCAGGAAAACTATTCGCCGAGACCATCCGGAATCCAAAAGATATGGAAAGATTGCTCTTCCCGAAATGCCTCGGGCTTGCAGAAAGAGGATGGAACGGCTCTCCGACTTATTCGGAAGAAGATTTCAATATCTTGATAGGAACAAAAGAACTTGATCGTCTCAGCAAGAACGAAACCGAATGGCATTTACGCCAACCTGGCATCCGAATTAAAGATGATAAGATTTTCATGAACAGCCCATATCCAGATGCAGAAATCCATTATACTCTCGATGGGACAAAACCATGCCTCTACGGATCATCCATATATTCAGATCCTATCCCACTTCCAACTGGAGAAGTGACCATCCAAGCCATACTTTGCAAATCTGGCAAAACGTCTGTTCCCACTTTTCTCCAAATTCCCTAATTTTACTCTCACTTATAACGAATGAAAATACGCGAGAGGTTCAATCAATTACCAGTCACAGTAATTGCCGACGAAGTTAATATTTCGTTGGCAAGGAATCCGCGTCTTGTGGTGACGGCTCCTCCTGGCGCGGGAAAATCTACCCTACTCCCCCTATCTCTCTTGGAAAGCCTTTCGGAAGGAAAAATCCTGATGCTTGAGCCAAGAAGAATTGCTGCCCGACAAGTGGCAGAGCGAATGACTTCCATGTTAGGAGAAAAGAATGGAGATTCGATAGGATATAGAGTTCGATTTGATACCCGCGTATCTGCACGCACTCGAATCGAAGTAATTACGGAGGGGATCTTAGAACGTATGCTTGTGGAAGATCCAACTCTTGAAGGAGTGTCAGCAGTGATTTTTGACGAGTTTCATGAAAGAAGCCTGTCCTCAGATCTGACTCTTGCTCTTACTCGAGAGATTCAAAACGTAATTCGTCCGGACCTCAAAATACTCGTGATGTCGGCTACCATTGATGCCGTGTATTTATGCAAAAAACTGGATGCCGAGTATTTAAATTGCGAAGGAAAAAGATTTGACGTAAAGATAGTTCATGGAGAGGATTTTGATTTCAAAGATTGTGCCTCAGTTGTTGCAAGAGCTGTCAAGAAGGCTTTAAGAGAACATGATGGAAATATCTTGGCTTTCCTCCCGGGACAGGCAGAGATATTGAAATGCTATGACCTACTTGCCGAAACAATTGAGAATGCTGAAATCCTTACTCTATACGGGATGATGCCTCCGGAGAAGCAACAACGAGTACTTTCGCCAAACGATGGTGGCAAACGGAGAGTTGTATTGGCGTCACCAATAGCAGAGACATCCCTTACTATCGATGGGATCTCTGTCGTGATTGATTCCGGGCTCTATCGGACTCCCTTGTTTGAACCTTCTACAGGACTGAGCCGTCTCACTACTGCCAGAATCTCTATGGATATGGCTGCTCAAAGGTCAGGTCGAGCAGGACGCTTGATGAATGGCATATGCTATCGTCTTTGGACAAAAGCTACGGAATCAAGGATGCAAGATAGTCGCCAACCGGAGATCGAATCTTCCGACCTTTCCTCTATGATGCTGACTATTGCGGCTTGGGGGGAGACCGAACCGATGCGTCTTCTATGGATTACCCCTCCCCCTGCCGGACATTTGGCGAATTCCAAAGAACTGCTTCGTTTGCTCGGAGCTATAGACTATGCCGGCCGCCTTACTAAGAAAGGAGAAAGAATATCTCAGCTTCCTTGCCATCCTCGAATAGCGAATATGTTGGATGAGGCTGGTGAGCTGAAGGCTATCGCATGCGACATCGCAGCAATTCTTGAAGAAAAAGACCCACTTCTTGAGGAGTCAGATGCGGATATTTCCACGCGGATTGCTTTGCTTAGGCAATTCAGAAAAGATAAGATCCCATCTCAGTGGAAAAAAATCGATAATATCTCGAGTCAATACCAACGCCTTGTCAAAGCTCAAAAAATTGTCAGAGATCCTGAACCTGAAGAAATAGGAAGACTTGTTGGTTTTGCATATCCTGAAAGGATAGCTAAGCGTGAAGCAGATGGACATTATCGGCTTGCACAAGGAGGCAAGCTCGTTTCGCTCCATCCGTCAGACGACCTCGCACGTCATGAATTTCTTGCAATTGCATCAATGGGGAACCGTATTTTTTTAGCTGCTCCCGTTGAAAAGGATTTTGTAATGTCGCAAGGTAATTGGATGGAATGTGCCATGTGGAATAGCAAGGAGGGTAAGGCTATAGTTCGTGAGGAGTTACGCTTAGGTTTGTTGTGTTTGGCTACTCGACCAGTTAAGGGAGACTCTACTCCATCTATTGTGGAAGCAATCGCTACAGCAGCACCGAAAGAGGGATTGACGATGTTTGATTTCAATGATGCAGTACAAGGACTGCAGATTAGGATAGCAGTTGCTGCATCATGGCATCCCGAACTTGAATTGCCGGATGTATCTACGGAAAAACTTCTTGCAAATGTCAGGGAATGGTTGCCTCTCTACATTGGGCGAGCATCAAGTGTACAAGAACTGAGGAAGATCGATATGAAGAATGTGATACTTGGAATGCTCAAATATGAGCAGCAACAGTCACTGGAAAGAATAGCTCCGACCCATTTTAAATTGCCCGCAGGACGCAATGTTCGCATTCAATATAGACGAGGTGCAGAGGCACCCGTTGTCAGTGCCCGTCTTCAAGATTGTTTCGGAATGACAGAGACTCCTAAAGTCGATGATGGAAAGCGACCGGTATTGATGGAACTTTTGTCACCCGGTTTTAAACCAGTGCAACTCACCCAAGACATGGCAGGCTTCTGGAAAAACACCTATTTCGAAATCCGCAAAGAACTCCGCCGCCGCTACCCCAAACACAGCTGGCCCGAAAATCCCTGAATAGCTTAACAACTATCAAGAATATATACCTAATTCTTTGAACATAGAGCCAAGCTCTGAAAATGTAAAATCACGATCTCTATCGGATAAACATTTCTCCGATTTCAATGCATTATCAATCGCCATGAAAATATCTCCACCTTGCTTTTGAAAGAACTGGTGAAGAGGATGTGTTTTGAAGAAGCGTTGGTTCTTCTCATATCCGCAGAGCCGGGAAAGTTCATCTTCGATACTCTTGGAGTCATCATAGTTTCGACCAGTATATTTGAAATAATATAAAAAGAATAGTTCAGTACACCTATCAGTCTCAAAAAAGTGGACTTCGTAATTTAGACCTTTCTTATTGTTGGATACTTTTTTACCATGAAACTTCCTTTTTAGATTAACATAGTCACTCCAACTCTTTGCATCTTTCCTTTTATTGTCCATGTCAATAAGACAGAATATTCTGTCGTAGCCCAATGAAATTGATGATTCAATTGAACGCTCCAGTTCACGAAGACTCGTGTTTTTGGGTGTATCAGGTTTGATGTTTTGTAATTCTCTGAAATCATCTTTCAATGAATTTAGATAGAAGAACTCAGTGGGCCCTTCTCCAATAATAACGGTGGTTTGTCTTTTTATTTTTGGCATAGCTCAATCCATATTTAAGATAAACGGCGAACCGAGGGCAGGTTTCGCTCCAAATCTCCCAATACGATAAGAGTTGTAGAGCGAGTGATTTTTGTGTAGTCCAAGTTTGTCAGCTCTTGTATATTCTGACGCTGCAGTCTCTGATGATTTTTCCACAAACCACACAGACTGTCGATTATCATTGAACTGATCCTCCGAAAGCAGCGTCATTTCCTGTGTAGTAAAAAACAACTGAGATTTATGTGAGTTGGCAAGGAATACCTGAATATAATACAAGAGCAGATCATAGTGCAAATCTTCTCCAAGTTCATCAAGCATATAGATATGATCTCCTGTGATGGCATCATATAAATAGTTGAGGTCTGTCAGATATTTTATAGTACCAGCAGACTGTGTTGAGAGTGGAAGGATAAAGTCCCCATCTTCCGATGTATTGACAAACTCAATATGATTCATTGTTCCATCAGAAATGACGTTGAAATTAGATATATTGAAATCTGCCTTTCTGAGCATCTCAATAAAGAATCGTTTTTTTCGTTCATCGTCATTGACCTCTTTAAGTAATGTCACCAAACTGACCCTGTCATTGCTGACCCCATGAACATGAGTTTTGATCCAATTATAAATCTCGGCAAGTTTTGCCGCATCTTCAGTCAAAGATACCTTACCATAAGTAGATAGCACAGAATGATTGTTAAGGGTATTTTCTTTTAGTACTCTAACTGTCTTGGCCTTGATGCCAATGCTTGTGCCAAATTTGATCTCACACTGACTGTTGTCTCCTATAAAATCTCGTTCATAAAAAAGAGATTTACTCTTGTTGGGATAATAATAGAGTTCCTCTCGTATTATATGGCTTTCATTGTATGATATCAGATAATCATACCTTATGTCATTCACAAAAAATGATACATACATTTTTGTAGGTTGACTCTTGGTAAGGGCAAACGGCATTTCTGAATATACTTTTTCATTTCTATCCTTACGATCAATAAACAGCAATTCAAATATATTAAGCATACCTCGCAGCATATTAGACTTACCAGAAGCATTTGCTCCAAATATAATACCCACACGCCCGACATTTACATCTTTGGAAACTTCGGCACTCATCCAGTTCTCTCCTTGTCCTTCAGTCTCAAAGTTCATAGTCTGACGATCCTTTATTGAAAGATAGTTTTCTATCCAAAACTCTCGTATCATTACGTATTTTATCTAAAATTGGGGTCATTTTCGTAGTCACACTACAAAATTAGCCTAAATTTTTGTTATTTCCAAGAAAATCCCCAATATTATATAATGAGATTTATTTACGAAGAATATCATAGCCAATATCTTTTAAATGTATGACAATCTTTAAAAATTATCCTTAACCGAATCACAGTTTAAGAAAACCATACCTTATTAGAATACAAGTGGTGCAAGCCTTTGATGACTTGCATCACTTGTTTATCTGGCAATTTCATCGTCAAGAAGTTTCTTAATGTTTTCAAGTCCGTGAAGAAATCCCGAGTTAGCAATGGTACCATCTTTGCCTATCTCTATATACGAGGAATAGCCACTTACTGCGAATTTACCCTTTATATCTTGTGCCTGTGCCTGAATCACCCCATAAAAAACAGGAGTATTTAAGTAACAAGCCTGATATGATTGTATAAGAGGTATTATCACCTCAAAAGATCCTTCGGAATTGACAGACGCAATCCCAATTTTTTTATCTATCAGTCTCCCAAGAGCGGAGTGTGGTGTAACTGTCACTAAAGTTTGCTCCTCATCTGGTTGATAATTCAAAATCTTACCCTTTAACACAGCATTCCCTTTCTCCCATTTCTGTGTGGGAAGCTCTTTTAGCAGTTCAAGAGGAGTATGGCTATCAACAGTCATGTCTGTATGAACACCCTCTAATTTGAAATCAGACTCATTTTCTCCCACAATGAAATCAAAGGTTTTCGTTTTTATTGGCAGCGGTTCGAATGAAAGTGTGAAGATTGTGTCACTCAATACAGGTAAGTCTATGTTCTTGCCAAGTTCAATTCCGTTTGCACAACGAAGAGAATAGCTTTTTCCTTTATGGACAAGTTTTACACTTGGCTGGATATTTATATTGTTACCCATATAGCAATAAGTGTGCATGGTCACAGTGGTTGAATCGGGTGTCAATTCTACAGCGTCAATGAACAACTGGGCTGTATTGGTTTTATCGACTAATGGATTCTCCATCCTTACTAATTTTGCACTCATCGCCGATATCGCAACTGAAAATAGCGATATAAGACAAATGTGTCTATATAAATCCTTAAATTTCATTGATTAATATTCTATTATATGTTTATCAATAATTCTATCTCAATGTATTAAGTAATTGTTCTAATTATTCGCATACCATCATTAATGCATTTTCGATTAAATGTCAACGATATATATTGTGTAATAAGCATGATAACTTGCTTTAGTCTGGATAAAGTCAACTTAGCATTATTTCTTAGTTATCATTCTTTTGCGATTATTTTGGCGGGATTTACTTGCATTACTCGGTGAATATGCCAAGCTACAATTATAAATATGAGAGATATTACTATGACACTTCCGAGAATGATAGGCATGACAGGAGAAAGATTTGTACTTATCGTGACGGATTCATTTACGTAGTTTTCGACCCATCGGTTGAATAAAACACATAAGGGAACAGCTATGATCAAAGATATGGCAATGAGTAAGGCATATACTCTACCAAACATGCTATATATGTTATTGCTCTTTGCTCCGTTTACTTTTCGGATTGCAACTTCTTTCCTTCTGCCACGAGTGTCTAATGCAATGGTACTCAGAATGCTCATCGCACAAATTATTATGCTTATGCCTCCTAAAATCCAACCGATCGTACGAGCAGATTCAACAATGAATGGCAAAGTATTCTCATTTTCTCGATAATTGTAGACTATTTTGGTTAATAGCTCAGGGTCAATCTTCTCGATAGTTTCATCAACACTTTTCAACAGCTTTTTCCCCTTTCCTTTTTTGGGAATAAGAAGTGCCTTAGACGTCTGCTGCATAGAATTTACTCCTATCGCCACAATGCTGTTTCCATACATGTCGTATGGGATTTTTTTTATGATTCCAGCTATAGGAAGTCGCTGATATTGGTCGCTTGCCATACCCCAGAAAGATAAATCACCTTTATCAAGAAGTCCCACTTCCTTGAAATTCTTATATGCATTTTCTCCCATGAAAATACATTCATTGGGATTAACATCTCTCCGAAGCCATTCCACTTCTATACCGAGACATGAAAGAAGAGTAGTGTCATTGGTGAAATAGCATTGATAGAATGGAACAAATTCAGGATTTAGTTTTTCTTTGATCTCCGGATTTTGCATGATTTCATTAAAGGTTGTCATCGATGCATTACAATTAATCATATTAGCAAGCTCAGGGAGTCGTTTGATTTCCTCTATCAATTGTTCCCTATGAAAAGATTGTGCTAAGTCAATATAGAGATATTCTGCCAATTCACTGTCATTTTCTGGCACATTACATACCTTCAAGATCCAATTTCCACCTTTGATCAAGATAAAAGAACAGCTGACAAAGCATATACATACTACAATTTGAAAACATAACATTATGTTGCGAAACAAATGGTTGTTGCTTTTGCGAATATTTGTTTCCAGTTGTTGAGCAGTACCAATATTTAGTAGTGAAATCCAAGCAATAATGCTACACACAGCCATCAATACGACTCCGGTAATAATACAATATGATATGATTCCACTTCCTTTTAACATATCCATGAGGAAAGAACTATTCAGCTGCATGAGAAGTACCTCATCAATAAATTCTTGTAGGATTATACCAAGCAGCAATGCAAGAATTATAGATAGACAAATGACTAAAATCAACTCGATGAGAAGACAATTGAAGACTTGCATGCGGCGAGCCCCATTTACGATTCGGAGAGCCATTTCCCGCCTGCGAATGTGAAACATCTGAAACTCTATACGCAAAAAACCTATCACAGCAGCCAATAGAATCAATGATCCAATCGTATAGACAATCATTTTCATTGGAATGATCATTTTGTACTCCTCCTGGTCTACTACCTTGGAGATGTCCGCAACCAACTCAAATGGCTTGATATGAGCATTTATTTCTGCTAAGAGCTTCTGCTCTGTAGATCCTTCCTTTAAGATAACATTAATTCTATGTACTCCAAGAGAATGTCCGTATTCTTCAATGTTATTTGTTTCAGCAAAATATAATGTGTTGTTAGAAGAATATGGTTCATGAGACGAAAACGGTTGCAACACATCAATAATTCTGACTGAATAAACAGGTTCGTTCAATGACTCTATTTGGCAGTACTTCCCGATAGGATTCTCATCTCTAAAGATTGTTTTTGCGAGATCTTCAGCGATTATTGCCTCCCCTGCCTTTAACTTTTTAATTTTTTGTCCGGTAATGGCAGAACGATAACCTGCAAATTCAGGATATTCAGGGTCAATAGTCACTGCCATTACCTCTCCTTTTTTTATTGAAGAATCACCCAGCAGAAATTCTGCTTTATGAGAAAAGATAGTTCCATTTGTAACTACTAATTTCTCAACATTATGCAGACCACCGTTTCCTTTCAAATCACGGATTAAATCCGGTGAGATAGGACGAGAGTTTCCTTCAGAAACATTCTTAAATGATATCTCATAAGCACGGTCGCTATATGATTCTTCAAATATAAAAGGGAGGCGGTAGCGACTCATCATTGAATGAGCAAGCGACAGTGTGACGATACCGACAGCTATGCTAAGCACACTGATTATGGTCTGAAGTTTATACTTCATCAGGTTCCTTACAGCAACCTTAATATAATGTAGCAACATGTTCATATAGAATTATCGTTGTTTTTGTTGCAAAGGTAATGCTATATGTCGTAACTGCAAAGCTTTTGAGTGGTGAGAAATGCAGTTTGTATGAAAATCATACAGAAAAGTGTATGATTTTCATACAATCTGGGATTCTGATGTTTTATTTTCCATAAAGAGCCTCCTCAAGGCTACTGTGCAACTGTATAGTGCAGGTCTCCGACCTGAGTAAAACGAGTAATGGGGGCAGCGCTCCATTCAGCTTAGTTGTCGTTGAGAAAAGATGCAAAGACAATCACATAATATGTAAAATGTATGATTTTTTGACTATGGATTGTATGATTTTTTGACACCTTTCATTTAACGACCAACTATTAACGATTAACGATCAACCCATTACGTTTTTGGCACGCTGATTGCAAGTATTATCAGCGTTATGAAAAAAATTTTTACTACAATATCAATAGCACTCGCTTTCACAGCTTCCGCTCAAGAACTATGGAGCCTTGAGCAGTGTATGGCATACGCCGCCGACCATGCGTCCTCTGTAATCCAGGCACGATGGGACGTAGCTTCTGCTACAGCAACTCGCAATGAGACCTTGGCAGACTTCTTTCCGTCAGTATCAGCACAAGTAGGCACCCAATTCAGCTGGGGTCGTAATATCGATCCGGAAACCAATACCTACAACGATATCACAACTTTCAACAACGGTTATGGTCTATATGCCTCCCTCACTATTTTTGATGGAGGCGTAACACTCAACAGATATCGGCAGGCTCGAAACGAAAGGAAAAGATTCCTCA
Source organism: uncultured Sangeribacter sp. (assembly GCA_964525115.1). Lineage (GTDB taxonomy): Bacteria > Bacteroidota > Bacteroidia > Bacteroidales > Muribaculaceae > Lepagella. The sequence goes on from CAZGGB010000002.1 coordinate 48,145, forward strand.
ACTCTGTAGAAATGAAGCGAGATGACAGCGCTATAGCTGCGATGATGGCTTTTGCAGATGCCCTCTACTATCAAAACTCTATTAAAATTGCGGAGGATAAACTAAGTCAGAGTGAAGGAATGCTAACACTCACCAAAGCCCAGGAGGAGTTGGGGCTTAAAGGGATTCCCGAAGTGGTCGAAGCTGAAGCTAATGTAGCCAACGACAAGTATTCATTAGTACATCAACAAAATCTTTTCGCTCAGGCAATGCTGACACTAAGAACTTCAATGAATCTTCCGCCTGAACAATCGCTTTCCATCGACACTGTCGCACCTGTAATCCCAGGATTTACCGATAAAGATAATCCTGAAAACATCTATCTTGACGCACTCTCAACAAATCCAAAGGCTTTAAACGCTGAGATGCAAGTTAAATCGAGTAAGTTTTACTACAATGTTGCTAAAGGATACTTATTGCCCAATCTGAGTCTGAATGCAGGTATCTCTACTTCATATTTTAGAAACCTAAGTGTGAAATATTCAGCTCCTACGTTTGGCGAACAATTCCGAAACAACAGAGGTGAGTATATAGCTGCTACCCTATCCATTCCTATTTTCAACGGACTTAGCAATATTTCAGGAAAGAACCGAGCCAAATACGCTTACCAACAGGCAAAGGAACAACTCAATGAACAACAAAGACGCTTACACGATGAGATTGTATCGGCAGTCATGGATAGAGATGGATATGCTCTGGAGATAAAGTCGCTTAAAACAAAAGTGGAAGCAGCTGCTGAAGCCTATCGACTTAATACTCGCAAATATGAGGAAGGACTTATCTCGCTCATTGATCTTCAGCTCTACGCCAATACATTTTTCTCTTCAAGAGTGGAATTGCTTCAAAAACAAATGCTTTATTTACTTAAAGATAAACTCGTAGAATATTATAAAGGATATAAATTATGGATGTAAAGATAGAACGCCCCAAAGGCATTAGGGGTATTAAACCTCGATATTGGGTGTATATAGGATGTGGGATTGTGGCTATAGCACTTATCGTTTGGCTCGCTACGAGCGATATTTCTTCAACATATAAAGTAGAAAGGACCGGTCTGAATATTGCGGATGTAAAACAACAGAAGTTTGATGATTATGTTAGGGTTGATGGTAGGATTGAACCTATCAGTACAGTTCAGATCAGTCCTGAAGAAGGGGGGATAGTGATGGAGAAGGTGGTGGAAGAAGGTTCGCAAGTCCGCAAAGGAGACGTGATCATACGCTTGAGCAATAGTAACCTTGATCTGCAGATACTTAATGCAGAAGCTGAACTTGCTGAAAAACAAAACATCTTGCGCAACACCCAAATTTCCATGGAGCAAGACCGCCTCAACAATCGCACTGAGCAGGTGCAACTTGACTTGGAAGTGCAGAGAAAATTGCGTGCTTACCAACAGAAGAAAAGGCTTTATGATGATAAGCTCATAGCAAAAGAAGATTATCTCCAAGCCAAGGAGGATTATGATTTGGCTCTTAAGAGGCAGACACTGATAAATCAACGTCTTAACCAAGACAGTATCTATCGATTGGCACAAGTGGATCAAATGGAAGATAATCTTGCAAACATGCAGAGAAACATACAGTTGATTCGCAAGCGCAAAGATCAAATGAACGTAGTCAGTCCAATTGACGGAGAACTTGGTCTATTGGATGTGGAGCTTGGACAAAGCATCAGCGCAGGTCAGAAGATAGGACAAATCAATGACTTGACCAACTATAAGGTAACTGGACAAATAGACGAGCACTATCTTGATCGAGTACATAAAGATTTAATCGCCACCTCTGCCCGCAACGATAAAGATATGAATCTGAGGCTTCGAAAGGTATTTCCTGAAGTAAAGGAAGGAAAATTCAAAGTCGAATTCGTATTCACCGACAAGACACCAGAGATGATAAGAAGCGGTCAGACTTGCTATTTAAGTCTTCAACTTGGACAACCGATAGATGCAGTTGTAATACCGAAAGGGACATTCTATTCCACGACCGGAGGCAAATGGATTTTCGTAGTTGACTCTTCCGGGAAAAAAGCCTATCGACGCAACATCCGACTCGGAAGACAGAATCCTGAATTCTATGAAGTGCTTGAAGGGTTGGAACCCGGAGAGCGTGTCATAACGAACGGATACGAATCATACGGAGACGCCAAAGTATTAACGATTAACGATTAACGATCAACGATTAATGATCAAAATTACAGTATCATAGAGTTGAGTGAAACGAAACTTAAATAAATATATATGAAATCTTATTTTAAATTTCTAAGTAGAAACAAAGCCTATACGGCTATTGACGTGTTTGGCTTAGCAATCAGCATGATGTTTGTCGTGTTGATAGGTTGCTATACATGGCAGGAAAGCCATGTCGACAAACAGCATTCAAAGGCTGACCGCATTTACTATGTTGGGTTAAACTTCAATGGTGACAAGTCTATGGGTGCTCATTGGTACCTACAGTTTCTCCTTAAAGACAAGTTCCCAGAGATTGAGGCGGCCTCAGGTTTTTCAAGAAGGAGCAGAACTCTTGATTATGATGGGAAACAGATTGCGACAAATTGCTATTTCGTTGATTCTGCATTTTTTGATATATTCGACTTTAAACTCATACAAGGTGATCCTAAAACTGTACTTGACAATCCTACTAATATAGTTGTCACACAGGAATTTGCACGTAAATTATGGGGAGATGAAGATCCTATGGGAAAAAGCATTGTTTTCAATGTGGATGACGATCCTTTTGTTGTAACAGGAGTAATGGAACCAATGAAAAATACGGCTTTTATGACATGGGATAAAAAACCTGTCGATATGCTGGTGAACTTTGCCATGATAAAATATGTCAATGCATCCTTATTAGACCCTAATATGGGCAATGCTACCGGTTCCGACCTTATCCTGCTGGCAAAAGAAGGGCATGATCTGGACAAAAAGAAAAAAATATATCATGACGCAATAAAAAAAGATTATTGGATCCTTAACCTCCCAGAAGATAACATCACTCTTGAACTTTTCCCATTTGCGGATAGCTATTTTTCTGAAGCAACCTCAGGCAACGTGAATTTCGGCGATAAAAAGATGATAAAACTCCTTTTTAGTGTTGGAATTGTAATACTTCTTTTTGCAATAATGAATTATATCAACCTTACTGTTGCGCTTGCAGGAAAGCGAGCAAAAGAGATGGCTACGCGTCGACTTCTTGGGGAAGAACGCATGCAGATTATGTGGAGATTAATAGCGGAAAGCACAATATTATGTTCATTTTCCATGCTATTGGGAATATCTCTCGCCTTTTTAATGCAACCATATGCTTCTGCTCTTCTAAAAACGCCCATTGATATTGCAGCATGCTTCAATTTCACTACTGTAATATTTCTAATCGTCGTCCTTTTAATAATGAGCCTTACTTCAGGAATAATACCTGCCTTATTGCTTTCTTCCATGAAACCAATAGAGGCTGTAAAAGGGGCTTTTAAAAGGAAATCAAATATGATTTTTGGAAAGATTTTCATAGTTATACAGAATGTTGCTACCATTGTAATGATAGCATGCTCATTAATAATGTATCTTCAAGTGCGCCATCTTATTGAAGCACCTCTTGGATATAATCCCGATGGAATTATAAGTATTGCTTTTCAACATACTGAAAAGAAAGAACAGGACGCTAAGTTGTTCAAGGAAGAACTTCTAAAGCTTAGTTGCGTTGAAAATGTAAGTTTTTCTGCAGGAGAACCTCATAATAGAGGAAATAATAATACAACTACTTATGAAGGCCGAACTATATCCTTCCAGGAATTCATAGTAGACTCTGTATTTTTTGATTTATTTGAATTAAAGATTAAGAGAGACAATAAATCTGCTTCTGATATCAAACACTATCTAAATACCCAAGCCATAAATGAACTCGGTCTTGATGAAAATGCAACAGATTATCAGAGCTTCGGCGAGCAACGTCCGATTGCAGGTATAGTTGAAGACTTCAAGATAGGAAATATTCTGACTTATCAACACCCAGTGAGAATAATAGTAGTACAACCATTTACAAACAAACGTTTTATACCATGGGAAGTAAATATTAAAACGAAAGGAGACCGTCAGCAAGCTTTGGAAGAAGTCAAAAAAGTGTTTGAGAATGTATATTCTAAAGATTATTCAGATTCGGTATTTGAAAAACCATATATTAGCCAGCAAATAGAAGAGGATTTCGATTATCAGAATCGATTATCTAAAATCCTCACAATCTTCGCTCTCATTGCCATAATGATATCGATGCTTGGGCTCATGGCAATGAGCACATACTATGTCCGCCAACGAGCTGCCGACATTGCCGTGCACAAAGTTATGGGTGGGACAAACAAAGAAGTATTGACTAAGCTTGTAAAGCCCTTTATGATCTTTGTTATAATTGCGGCCGGCATATCAATTCCTATAATATATTACGTAATGAACGACTGGTTGTCTCAATTCAGCTATCGCATCAGTGTTTATTGGTGGACCTATGCTTTTGCATCTCTTCTCGCCATAATCATATGCTTTGTGTCTGTTGTGTTCCAATGCTATAAAGCAGCCAACACAAATCCAATTAATTCACTTAATAAATCACATTAATCATGATACAAATAGAAAACCTTACCAAGACATTCCGTACAGACGAAGTAGAGACATTGGCACTTCGAGGAATCTCACTCGATATCAAAAAAGGAGATTTCGTAGGCATTATGGGACCATCCGGATGCGGAAAGTCAACGCTTCTTAACATCCTCGGCCTCCTTGACAATCCTACCGAAGGTAAATACTCCCTCAATGGAAAAGAAGTAACAAATCTTAAGGAAAAAGACCGCACCGCTTTTAGAAAAGGTAAGATCGGTTTCGTGTTCCAGAACTTCAACCTTATTGATGAACTCAACATTGAGGAAAACGTCGAACTCCCACTCAAATATCTTAAGATAGGAGCAAAAGAGAGAAAAGAACGAGTGAAGGAGACTCTCAAACGCATGAATATCGAGCACCGTGCCAAGCATTTTCCACAGCAATTATCTGGCGGTCAGCAGCAACGCGCTGCAATTGCCCGCGCAGTGGTCACAAGACCTGAGCTTATCCTTGCAGACGAACCGACAGGTAATCTTGATTCTGTCAACGGCAAGGAAGTGATGGAGCTACTTACAGAATTGAATCGTGAAGGATCAACCATCGTCATGGTGACACATTCACAACATGATGCAGCATACACACATCGTGTCATAAATCTCTTCGACGGAAAGATCGTTGAAAAGACGCAGCTATAATTATCTTAGACTCGTGATAACGCGCACGGAGTGCGCTTGCTACATTACCACAGCGTCAATAATGTAGAAAGCATGCTCCGCATGCGCCATTACGCGTCTTAAACTTGCATTTACAAAAAACATTTAGTACTTTTGCACTATGAAAACGTTACTTGTAGTTGATGATAACAAGGATGTGCTTTCAGCAGTCAGGATGCTAATGCGCCCAAAAGTTGACGAGGTTGTCACCGAGTCTAATCCATCGTCTATCCCAAATCTGCTTCAAAAGTACAAACCACAGGTTGTGCTACTCGACATGAATTTCAGGGCAACTATCAACACCGGTAATGAAGGACTTTTTTGGCTTCGAGAAATAAAGCGTATCGCTCCGCAAACTTCAGTCGTGCTATTTACTGCATATGCAGATGTAGCGCTTGCAGTAGAAGGAATGAAGATAGGAGCTACTGATTTCATTGTCAAACCGTTTGATAATACAAATCTTTCAGATATCATTCTTAATGCTTTCGGCAGTGGAAATAAAAAAAATCAACAATCAGAGTCGATTCCTAAGATGCTTTGGGGTGAATCACCTGAAATGCAGCGAGTTCGCATGCTTGCAGAAAGAGTTGCACCGACCGATGCAAACATACTAATAACCGGTGAAAACGGCACAGGAAAGGATTTATTGGCAAGAGAAATCCATCGTCTGTCAAACAGATCATCCGGTCCAATTGAAATTGTGGATATGGGAGCCATAATCGAGACTCTGTTTGAGAGTGAACTTTATGGTCATGCCAAGGGTGCTTTCACTGATGCAAAATCTGACAGAGCCGGAAAATTCGAGACCGCACATGGCGGTACACTATTTCTTGACGAGATAGGCAATTTACCCTATCATCTGCAAGCAAAACTTCTCTCATCATTGCAACAAAGAAAGATCATAAGAGTCGGCACTAATACCCCACGTGATATTGATATCCGACTCATTTGCGCCACAAACCGTGATCTCCCACAAATGGTAGCAGAAGGTGAATTCCGTCAAGATCTCTTCTATCGCATCAACACAGTGACCATCGAACTTCCTCCACTTCGAAACAGACCTGAAGATATTCCGGCACTCGTCAATATGTTTATAAAGAAATATGCCGGTATATATTCGAAGCCTGAAGCCAAAGTGACCGAGGATGCCTTAAAGAGACTTTGCTCACAGTCATGGCCAGGAAATATCCGCCAGCTTGAGCATACTGTAGAAAAAGCCTTGATATTGTCGGATGGCATCACTCTTGGCATTCATGATTTCGAAGTTCATGAAAGCCTAATCTCAACTTCAGAACGATCTACAACATTGGAGTCGATGGAACGCAATGCCATAACAAACGCTATAAAACTTCACAGCGGCAATATGTCGGAAGTGGCACGTCATCTTGGCATAACTCGCCAGACACTTTACAATAAACTGCGAAAATATGGCATCTGAGAAGTATAGGAATTGGAACATACCTCCCGGCATGTGGATTGTTTTAGCTTTACTAATGGCTTTCGCTGCCGGATATTTCTTTAGAGCTTCTCAAAACTGGTGGATATTGCTGATCATCTGCTCTTTAAGTTGTGGATATATGATTTTCAACAATATTACCCGAACAAGGAAACGAATGCGCTACGTCATGCAAGCAACGCTCAGTAGTGATTTCTCCTATAAATTTCCTACTATCAAAGTCAGCAAGGATGAGCGTGATACTAACGAAATGCTCAACAAAATAGTAGAGCATCTTGAACGTCTGACTCAAAAATCTAAGCAAAATGAGGCATTCTTAGCTCGTGTTATAAACCTAACAGATATTGGCATGGCATTGGCGAATGCCAACGGAGATATCAGACTTCATAATGAAGCAGCCCTCCGACTTCTCGACAGGCAAGCTCTCACTCACGTGTGCCAGATTCCCAAACAAGCATATGCAGAACTGGCTATCAAGAAGAGTGATGTGACAGTCAACGACAAGAGCTTCACATTATTCACAATTACCGATCTAAGCCGCCAGATGCAGGCGATTGAAGTTGAGTCTTGGGAAAAACTAACCCGTGTGCTAACACATGAAATCATGAATTCCTTGACTCCAATTCAATCGATAGCTGAGAATATGAGTGGCAAGACATCAAACCAAGAGATAACAGAAGCTTTGGACACTATATCGTCGAGCAGCCGATCGCTTATGCAATTTGTAAAAAATTTCAGGGAATTCAGTATTTTGCCCGAAGCAAAGATGAGGGCTGTCTATCTCAAACCACTTTTGGAATCGAGCATCCGAATAGCAGAAAGCTATATAAAAGAGAAGCATATAAGTATTGAACTTACATGCTTCCCTCCAGAATTAATGGTTTATACTGATGAAGCTCTTTTGAGCCGGGTGCTTATCAATATCCTAAAGAATGCTATCGAAGCTAATCCTAACAATATATCAATCGAAGCAGATGAGAAGGCTGACGAATCAGTTGAAATACGTATCTCCAACGATGGGGAGTTGATATCAGAAGAAACTGCTGAGCATATTTTCACACCCTTCTTCACAACGCGCTCCTCGGGCAGCGGAATTGGTCTCAGTCTCTCACGACGAATCATAACTCACCTCGGGGGAACACTCTCTTTAAAGACCCAACCTGAAACTTGCTTCTTCATTCGACTTTAGGAGTAATAATCAGCACGAAAGATGCATCCCTATTGGTTGAATTGCCAGCTATCAAATTCCATAAGGTCGTTGCCATCGCCGGCAAAGACGAAATACAAATCGTGAATACCATCACGCTTCTTGATCTTGCTTGCTGATTCTTTCCAATCGTTGCCCGATGCGCAATCCACTACACCAAGCAGTTCTCCGTTAGGAGCATCAAGACGAACTTCAATCTTTGAGCCTGGTTTCCCGTTTCTGACACGTGCGTTGAAGGACTTTGCTCCTTCGCCAAAATTGACTTCCCTAACCTTTATCCAGTCACCGGGATCGACATCATTGACATATACGCAATGAATGTTGTCATAGCCTATACCTATACCCTCTTCCCATGCGATTGTCTCACCTTGCTGACGAATATAGGGATTCAATGGATTCACGCTTTTTAGCACTCCTCTTTTATCATGATGCATATATGGTAGCGAGCCATCTTCATTAAACTCGAATGGAATGATACTGGTGGTCCGGCGTTTGCTATGAGAAGTCGGTAGGCCTTCATCCATATAGAAAAAATACCATTGACCTTTATATTCACACATACCGGTATGGTTACCCATTCCGCCATGCTCGAAAGCTCGCATCAATTGGCCACCATATTTCCAAGGTCCGAGTGGAGAATCAGCCCATGCCCAATCAGTAGCCTCCGGACAAAAAGAAGCGTATGCGAGATAGTACTTGTCACCACGTTTTGCAATCCAAGGAGCCTCCTCATAGTCGGGTCCAAATGCCTCCTTATCCTTAATTTCAAACACCGTAATGTCTCCGTCATAACTGATCATATCTTCATTCAGCTTGACAGCGTATAAAGCATTGTTGCCCCAATACATGTAAGCCTGTCCGTCATCATCTATAAGAACTGTTGGGTCAATGTCTTCCCATCCATGACCACTATAGTTAGTATCATCGGAATTGATCAGAAACTTCCTTCCTCCAAGAGGATTAGTGAAAGGACCATACGGGGAATCAGATACAAGTACTGGTATCCCAAAAGTAGATGTATAATAGTAATACTTACCATTACGATAAGCCATCTGAGCAGCATAGGCACAGTCCTTGGTTCCAAAGCCCTCGTTGTTGAAAATTGGGGCATGGTGGGTCCAGTTGACCATATCTGTTGTTGTGAAGCATAGATATTCACGCATCACGAAGTTATCTGGATCTGCACTCATGTCATCACATCCGGTATAGAGATAGAGGGTATCGCCTACTACAAGAGGAGCTGGATCAGGAGTGAAATGGGTCTGACAAATAGGATTTTGGGCTGTAGCAAAAAATCCTGTCGAAACAGCTGTGATACTTATTGCACCACTTAAAAACCGAAAGATTGCTTTTTTATTCATATTAATATTCAATTTTCAAATTTCCAGCTATCAAAATCCATCAAGTCATTACCCGCTCCAACAAATACAAAATAAAGATCGTGGATGCCGTCGCGTTTTTTAATCTTAGTTTTTGTTTCTTTCCAGTCTTTTGAGTTGCCACATTTTAACACTCCAAGCAGTTCCCCATTGGGAGCATCAAGTCTAACTTCAATAGCAGCTGTTGGATTAGCCCCTCGAGTACGAGCAGAAAATGTCTTTGCTCCATCTTTGAAATCAACTTCTCTAACCTTTATCCAATCACCCGGATCTACATTGTTCACATAGACACAATGAATATTGTCATATCCAATACCGATACCTTCTTCCCATGCTATAGTCTCACCTTGCTGACGCACATAAGGATTTAACGGATCTACACTTTTCAGAACCCCTCGTTTATCATGATGAATATAAGGAAGTGAACCATCTTCATTGAAATTGAAAGGAACTACGCTTGCTGTACGCCGACGACTATGCGATTCTGGCAACCCCTCATCCATATAGAAGAAATACCATTGCCCCTTATATTCGCACATTCCGGTGTGATTACCCATTCCTCCATGTTCGAAAGCACGCATAAGTTGTCCTCCATACTTCCAAGGTCCGAGTGGAGAATCAGCCCATGCCCAATCTGTAGCTTCCGGACAGAACGAAGCGTAAGCAAGATAGTACTTGTCGCCTCTTTTCGTAAACCATGGGGCCTCTTCATAGTCAGGACCAAAAGCATCCTTATCCTTGATCTCGAATACATGAATATCACCGTCACGACTGATCATATCCTCATTAAGCTTCACAGCATAGAGGGCATTATTACCCCAATATAGATAAGCTTGGCCATCATCATCGATGAAGACAGTCGGATCGATATCTTCCCAACCGTGTCCTCCATAATTGGTTTCATCAGGATAGGTAAGTTGATTCTTTCCACCGAGAGGGTTAATAAAAGGACCATAAGGAGAATCAGAGACAAGCACCGGAACACCACTCGTAGATGGATAGAAATAGAACTTGCCATTACGGTATGCCATCTGAGATGCATTTGCATTTTCATGCTCTCCAAACATTTCTTTAGCATTGAAAATTGGAGCATGGTGTGTCCAGTTTACCATATCAGTAGTCGTAAAACAGAGATAATCTTTCATAACGAAGCGATCAGGAGTAGCCTCCATTTCGTCATGACCGGTGATAAGATAAAGCGTATCTCCGACAACTAAAGGAGCCGGATCAGGCGTAAACTCAGTTTGTGAAATAGGATTCTGTGCACTTGCATAGACACAAGCTGAAACAGAAGTCAGACAAATCATGCTTCTAAGAAAGCATTTTGGTGTTTTTTTATTCATTATTATTTAATTATGATTTATGCAAATGATGATTATTCTGCTGTAAGTGTGAATGAATAAGAATGAGGCTGATTGCCCTGAATTGTATATTTCTCAAGAGTAGGTTTTCCCCAAGTGTCGGCACCGCCGACTCCATGCAGACTATGGTCAATATTCACATTTACAAATTCTCCTCGCTTAAGTTCATATGGATGATTTGCTGTCTTAAGATCCTCTTCACCATAATCCCAAGCACGAATGCAAAGAGGCTCTTCATTAGCTTCTATCTTAATACTCTTATCGCCAACAGATGATTTAAGTGTTAGATAGTAAACATCGCATCTATTACCATTATCTTGAGGCTTAATATAATCATGTTGATATTCAGAAAGTGGCATTGTGTAATGCCCAATATTATAACCGAGTTTTCTATCCGGATAGTTCTCCCATGGACCTCTGCCAAGATAGTCAATCTCACTCATATCTTTAGGAAGCCTCATGCGCATTCCAAACTTCGGCATCAATGGTATTGTATCTATCTGTGGCATATATTCTGCCACTACATTGATACTTCCATTTCCATCAATGTTATAGATCAGGTCATAGTCTGCTCCTATAGGAAGACTCATATGCGTAGTTACAACTACTTTACCATTCTTCTTTTCGGTTTTAATGTCCTTGATCACACGATTGGATGCTACGTCTTCCCAAATGGTCATCTTTTCATTATAATATCCATTTTTATCCTGATTATCGTTGGTAGGTTTCCAGAAATATGGTTCTAAAGGAGCATAAAGAAGCTCAGGCCCTCCCTTCTTCCAAGAAGTGAGAGCTCCGGAATTATCTATCGTAATCTCACTATCATCAGATTTAACAGTAACATTCCCATTCTTACGAGCCACTTTTGGCATCTTACCTGTTGATGTGAGATTGCCTGAGAGATATGGAGTAAGTTCAAACTGATCATAAGCTACCACATGTCCTTTTTCTGCCCAAGGCTTTGAATCCTTCAGACAAGCAAAGACATTAAGCCATACCCCTGAGTTATCTTTCAAATAGTCAGGAATCTTAATCTTATTTCCTTCTAATTTAAGGGAGCCTTCATCAGTCTTGTCTCCTCCAGTCAGGATTTCATAGCGATAGTCATAGGCTTCAAGTGGAGTGAAGCTATCATGATTTATCAATGTCACCCATTCCCCTTCTCTTTCAAACCAAATTGGCTGATAAATATGTCTGACTACATAAAAATGAGGATTCGGAATCCTATCAGGACCAATGAGACCATTGATACAGAAATTCGCATCATTCGGGCGGTCGCCAAAATCACCACCATAAGCCCAGAATTCATCCTTCCTAAGACTTATGTCTGATGATGGACGCATCGGAGAGCCATCAATCGGTTTTGCTATCCCTTGATCTACCCAATCCCAAATTGCTGCTCCTGCTATGGATGGATCGGAATATATCACATCCCAGTATTCCTTAAAATTACCCATCGAATTTCCCATTGCATGAGCATATTCGCGTGCTATATACGGTTTATCGGAAACATGACGTGCATTATCTCTCATCATATCAGGAGTAGGATAACCTTCATCATGGAGAGCTGAATAGCGAGGATGACAATCATAGAAAGGAAGCCTCGATGGATCCATAGCAACAATAGTGTCATACATGGATTGGATATTTGGTCCAATTCCACCTTCGTTGCCAAGACTCCAGATAATTACGCAAGGGTGATTCCGATCGCGAGAGACAAGAGAGACCGCACGATCCACGTGAGCATCTTTCCATTCAGGATCATGCCCCATCTCCTCATTGGCATATCCATAGCCATGGCTTTCCTGACAAGCCTCATCCATGACATAAATTCCGTATCGATCGCACAGCTCATATAGAATTGGACGGTCGGGATAGTGAGAAGTGCGAAGAAAATTAATATTTGCCTGCTTCATCATGCGGATATCGCGCTCAATTGTAGCATCATCCACCCATCGCCCGGTGCGGGGATGATGGTCGTGCCTGTTGACGCCCCTTAATTTGACATTCTTCCCATTGATCTTGAAAATCTCACCATCAGTCTCCACTTTTCTAACTCCAAGATGCCAGTTATAATTCTGGAGCAAAGCACCATCTTTATCATTTAGAGAAATTACGTAAGGATAAAGATCTGGAGTCTCTGCTGACCATAGCTGCGGATTCTTAATGCTATACTCAAGCTCGACATCTACTGTATCACCCGGCATAATATCCACCGGACTGCTTTTTAGAGTCTTGCCATCAATTTCAAAAGTGACACTTGCATCCTTTGCCTTATTGTTGCCAGAATTACATACACTCACTATTGCCTTAACATAAGCTTTGGAAAAGTCATCATTAAGTTCTGAGTCCACTTTAAAATCAGCAATATGCACTTTTGGACGCACAATCAGACTAACCGGACGGAAAATACCACTTAGTCTCCACATATCTTGATCTTCAAGATAACTGCCATCACTCCAGCGATAAACCTCAACTGCAAGACGATTTTTACCTTGACGAATAAATTGCGTGATATCAAACTCTGCCGGAGACATCGAATTCTGGCTATAGCCAACTTTCTCTCCGTTAACCCATACATACATTGCAGATTTAACTCCCTCAAAACTTAAAGTTATATTTTTATCGAGCATTTCAGGAGTCACTTCAAACTCTGTCACATAACTTCCTACCGGATTGCGATGACTATATGCATACCAATCCTCAGGTGGTTCGGATGTGACGCTTGGCCTATTGCGCTGAAATGGATAACAGATATTAATGTAAATTGGTTTCCCGAAATTTTGCATCTGCCAGTTGCCTGGAACTGCAATCTCATTCCAATCGCTTATATCATATTCTTCTTTTTCAAATCCAATAGGCCGATTATCAGGATCGGGAGACCAAAAGAATTTCCAATCGCCATTCAGACTTACCACATCTGAACGGCTGTCAATTTCAGAAGGTAAGCCAAGAGTAACATGATAAGGAAGTTTGTTTATTCCCAAAACATGAGGATTTTCCCAATCATGCTTTTCATTTGCTCTGCAAAATTCAGGGATTGCCAAAAGCAAAAGAAAAAAGTATATATTAATTTTCATTTTCAACGAATCTTTTACCAAAGTAACTAATTATGCATTATGAGTTATTCATTGTAATGCTTATTATTCGTAAAGTATCTCCACATCAGAATAAGCCATATGCTCCCCTTCTGAAATTCTGTCAGCCTCTATTCGAATCACGGAAGCTTTGACAGGATCAAACTTGACTGTTTGCCATATTGGATTATTTACGATATTAGAAAACTCTCCCGAAGCGACCTTTGTCCAGTTGCTCCAATCTGTAGTGGCATAGACAGAATAATGAGTCACGGTCCCTTCTTTAGAAAGTGTCGGAGGTAGATAACGTATGCCAGCAACTGTTTTCTCTCCCCCTAACTCTATAGCCATTTGTGTAGGAGACATATAAAAAATTCTAAGATTAGAACATCTTTTCTCTCCTGAATCAGGTATATCAGCAGTCAGTTCGGGAGCATTATAAATTGACAAACCAGATATTAAAGGAACAGCTTTGCTGTCTGTCACCCTAAATCGAACTTTATCTGCTGTCACAGTCGGGAAACACACTATACGTTTGCGACCGATCGTAGTCAGTCTGCCATCATCAGTCAAAGCATCTTTTAATTGTATCCACTTGCCGTCGCTGAAAGCTTCAATTTCCCATTCCTTGACTCGCTGACCAAGAGGGATATACTCCTCAGCTACAAATCGATTGAAAGTAATAGGATTATCAAATGTGAGAATCACTTCTCCGGTAGATGATACATCCTGTGGCATCCAATACGTGTTTCTGTCACCATCATTTACCTCTGGATTATCAGTTTTTGCATTTAAAGCCAAATCTTCCTTAAATACTTCCTTAACCATTTTTGCAAAAGCAGCTCCACGCACACTATCAGTCGGATGAATCCTGCCATTTGGCATAATCGGGAAATTTAGCAGTAATGTTGAGTTTCTACCAACTGATTTATAATATGTATCCATGAGTTTGGAAAGACTCTTTACATTTTCATCTTCTGCTGTATGATAAAACCATCCTGGTCGAATGCTTGTATTTGTCTCACCAGGAACCCAAGAGTCACCATTCTCCAATCCAAAGTGTAGCATTCCCCAATCTACTTCACCATCCTTATTGAGAAGACTCCAGTTAGTAGCACCAACCTCTCCTGCCTCTGTACCGACCCATCGCAAATCACCACGATCACTACCGTCGTTCCAAATGAGACATTCCGGTTGTATTTTTCTTATCATTTTGTAGGTTTCAGGCCATTTATAATACGTAGTCCTGTCAATCTTGCGGATTTCGTTTGCACCGCCATACCATCCGTCGCCACCATTAGCCCCGTCAAACCACACTTCAAAAACGTCTCCATAATTAGTTAGGAGTTCTTCAAGTTGATTTTTAAAATAGGTCACATATTCATCTCGTCCATATTCGGGATGATTTCGATCCCAAGGAGAAAGGTAAACAGCAAATTTCAAACCTTCTTCACGACAAGCATCGGCAAGCTCTCTCACTACATCTCCTTTTCCAGCTTTCCATGGAGAGTTTTTTACCGAATACTCCGTATATTTAGAAGGCCACATGCAAAATCCGCAATGATGCTTCGCTGTAAAGATAATTCCTTTCATTCCGGAATCTTTGCATACCTTTACCCATTGCTTCACATCGAGATCGGAAGGATTAAACAGCTCCGGACTTTCGTCTCCATAGCCCCATTCTTGATCGGTATATGTATTTAGCGAATAATGTATGAAAGCATAAGTCTCCATATCCTGCCATTTTTGCTGATTTTCAGACGGTGTTGGGCCAAAAGCTTTAGGAGTTTCACCTAAACTTGAAAAGCTACCAACTGCTCCGGTAGCAAGACACAAAGAAATTAAAAATTTTTTCATAAGTTATATTTACCATCTTGTATCATATTGCATAATGCATTTTTTCTAATATGAATTATGCATTGCACATTATGAATTATGCATTAACATTTAGATTATTGTTTTGAAACTCCAGTCTCAGTCAGTGTTATCGGAAGTATCTTTCCTTCTGCATCGAAGTAAAGAGGTTCGACACACACTTGCCGACGACAATCACCACCCGGCTCACCATCATGCGTATATGCACCATCATGATAAAATAGATACCATTTTCCATTGAATTCATTGACTGATGGATGAATTGTAAAACCAAACTTGGCAGGTCCGGTGATAAGACCTCCATAAGTCCATGGTCCGGTAATATGATCTGCCATTGAGTAGGCAAGTTGTTCAGGTTGCACTCCGGGCGCATCGGCAGCATAGACATTGTAATATTTTCCATTGCGCTTGAAAAGCCACGGTCCTTCAGAGACATTTCGCACTCCCATATGCATTACCTCTCCTTCAAGTTCTATCATATTTTCCTTTAATCGAGAAAGATAGAAGTCACCATTGCCCCATACAATCCAAGCCTGACCATCATCGTCAATCAAGACAGTAGGATCGATATCTGCGTTCCATCTATGTGAATCAGGAGTCATGTCATCAGTGATAAGTGGTTCACGATCAAGTCGTGCCGGGACATATGGACCAAGTGGATTATCTGCTACCGCCACATCTATTGCGTGTCTTCCATTGCGTGTATCATCAAGAGTGACATAATAATAGAATTTTCCATTGCGTTCTACGACTTGTCCTGCCCACGCTCCGTAAGGATTGGCATACGGAAAATCTGAGGCCTTGAGCACTACCCCATGACATTCCCAGTTTTTCATATCTTTAGTGGAATAAGCTACCCAATGTGGCATATTGAACCATCCACCGGGGTTTGCACAATCTTCACCTACAAATGCATAAAGTCGGTCGCCCACGACAGTACAAGCAGGATCTGCTGTGAGTCGATCTGTGAAAATTGGATTCTCTCCGGAAAGACGTTCACGACCGCTGCCACTGATAGTGAGATTTTTTATTGCCCCTTTTCTGACTTGAAGAGAATTTGGGAATCCTCCGGGATATCCTCTTCCTATTACCCAACGGCTTGCCATTGCAGGCATTACAGGACCGGAATACTCTAACTTGGATTCACTCCAATTTTCACCATCCTGAGACACAGACAAACTAAGTGATGACTTCGTCATATCTTCATCGGCAAGTCCATTCACTCTAACTTTAATCCATTCTTTTGGTCTAATTTTTTCTCCTGCCCAGATTCGATGCTGTTGACCATTGGAATCTGTTATCTCAACGAAAATTTGTTCAACCGTTGGATCAAAGCCTACCATTATTCCGGCAGCATCATTATAGCGGGTTCCTTCCTTGCAAATAAACACCTGTTCTGTTAGATTGGTGTTGACCTGCGCATCGAAAGTCATTTCGAACTCCTTTCTGAAATCCGCATAAAATAGGCTTGTCTTAGGATCTGTAAAAAACTCGTTGCAATCAAGGGTAAGTATCGTATCAGTATTCAGAATTCCAAAATCTTTAAAATCTCCCCTTATACTTTGGTGCTCTCTACTCGCAATCTTTGCAATTGAAGACTGAGACTGACAACATAGTGATGTTGTCAAAATCAAAGCGGAAAACACAATTGCCTTTTTCTTCATTCGATATTAGATTTGTTAAAATGCAAAATTAGCAAAAAACTATCAATTTCCAATTATTAATCTATCACATTTACGTAACTTTTCGTAACATACCATCGACAAATTATTAATCACGGTTGCAGAAAGCTTGGTATGAATTACTAAATAAGGATAGGGCATACCTACAGAGAGGTATCCCCCATCCTCTTTAATTGATCCATTATACTTATTAATATTTAATAAGTCGTGAATATCGCCTTGAATAATCAAAGGCACATCGGATCGATTTCACTAACATTCTTTATTATGCATCTTAAGACTACATCTTATAAGATCCGACAGGTGCAAAATTATAGATTATTCTCGTTTTTTAGGTTTTGATCGGATGCAAATACGTTATGAATTGAACTCTTGATTTGATTATATGTCTTGTTTATGTTTTATTCTGAACTCAGTTGGTGTGTATCCCATAAATCGCTTGAAAGTAGTGGAAAATTGAGATTGGGAAGAAAAACCTAAGGCATATGCAATCTGGGTTATATCCAAATCATCATTTTTCAGCAATTCACATGCTCGCTGCAGACGCTTATTGCGTATATAATCACTTGGATTCATGCCAAGTCTCTCTTTTAGTCTTCTATATAAATGTGTTCTACTAACCCCTAATTCTTCAGCAAGCTTATCCACATTCATATCTTCTTCATCCAACTTTGCATCTAATATTTTGTTGACGCGTTCTATCAAAGCCTCATCATTACCTTTTATTGTCAATAAAGATGACATTTGTTTAGAGTCTGACTCTTCAGCATCAATAGAAAACTTACCCTCAAATTTTTTTCTTCCATCTATTAAATTATATATTATTGATTTAAGTTCGTTATAATCAAACGGTTTACTTATATATGCCTCCGCTCCTCTTTGCCATCCTTCTACACGATCAGCCAATTCACTCTTATAGCTCATTATTACTACCGGAATATGCTGAGTTTCAATATTTGACTTCAATTGGCGCAATAACTGCAAACCGTCTTCGGGTTGCATTTTTACATCTGTAATGACAACGTCTGGCTTCAATTCTTGTGCCAATTTAAAACCCTCAATCCCATCCGAGGCAAAAAATACTTTATAAAAATCATTAAGATAACTGAAAAGAGAGTCTCGCAATTCCAGATCATCTTCTACTAATAGCACCTTACTACTTGAATATAAATTCCTTTTTCTTTTTGAGTTATCTGACTCTTCAAATGACTCCACACCCCACTTTGCAATTCTGTCATGGATTGCATCTTTTTCCTCAATAATTAATTCTTCTGGCTGATAACTCTGCTCATCGAGAGGAATCAATACCTTAAAAATACTTCCATCATTACCATCCCTTCTATTTTCTCCACAAATTTCGCCATGATGCAAACTGACATACCTCTTGCAAATATCTAAACCTATTCCCAAACCATCGTCGGAATAAGAAATGCCTTTTTCCGAACGATAAAATCTTTGAAAAAGCACAGATGAGTGATTGGAATCAAGACCTATTCCAGTATCTAATACGCTTATCTTTGCAAACACACCGGCTCGAGTGTCGTCCGTTTTTTCAACTACTATATCTATTCTCCCATCTTTTGGAGTGTATTTCATAGCATTAGTGATTAGATTGACCATAATTCGATCAAGTACAGTTCGATCTATCCAATCCATATCCCACTCTCCTTTGACTGAAAATGTAATGTCGATACCTTTTTCGGATGCCTGGGGCTTAAACATCTCTACGATCTCTCCTAAAAATTTAGGCAATGATGTCTTTCGGCATTCCAAATGTTTTTTACCATAATCTATCTTCTTAAGATCAAGGAGTTGATTGACAGTATTGAGAATTCTATGAGCATTTCTATATGCCCCTCTGATTCGATCTCTGATATCATTCTTAAGAGGCTGCTTCAACAGGGTTTCCAATGGATTAAGAATCAATGTTAATGGTGATCGCATATCATGCGAAAGATCCATAAAAAATTGCCATTTTTTTTCATTAATCTTTTCACGTTGTCTTTTCCTTATTACTATAATAACCAACACCACCAATGCAATTAAGAGTAATACATAAATTGTTTTTGCTTGCCATGTAAGATACCAAGGATAAGCAACATTGATCTTCACAACTGAAATAGGAGATACTACTCTAGCCTCCTCTGCCTTAAACTCTATTGTATGGCATCCGGGATTCAATGACGAGAGATATATTATATCGGATCCATCGGGCAATATCTCCCAATCCTTATCACCGGCAAATCTCCATAGATATTTTGTATTTGAAGCATCACGGAAATCCATAGCAGAGATTCTAAGCGCTATAGAATTTTCATTTTGTGCGAGATTAATAATCTCCGGGAAGACTGATGCATTGGGAAGATTCATCTTACTACCTTTCAAATATATTCCCGATATTTTTAACGGTGACTTAAAATCCGGAACTGAGATTGAATCAGGGAAAAAACTTGTCATTCCCATTCTTCCTGCTGCATATATTCGTTTACTGTCTTCAGAATAAATCATTCTTTCAAACGTGCGTTCCACTATCCCATTTCCTCCATTATAGGCCACGAACTGACCATTTCCGGGCGGTATATAGGTTAATCCTCGCATAGTACCAATCCAAATCCCACCTTTTTCATCTAAAGCTATCGATCTTACATCATTATCTGTCAAGCCATCAAGTGTTGTGAATTTCTCCAAAGCTTTTGTCTTCGTGTTATATCTTATGAGACCACTGCTTGTGCCAATAAGCATGGTATCATTATTCTCAGGAGACACCGCAGACACGACACAAGCTACATAGGGAGTCTGATTAATATCTTCAAACTGCCCAGTTGATACATCATAACAAGCTAATCCGCCGTATGATCCAATCCAAAGTTTATTGCCATATGCTTTTATGGTAGTAAAATATGGAGACACCAGATCTTTCCCATTTGAATCAGGAGAAATCCATTTCTTTTCTCCCGACTTACGATCAAATTTCAGTAAACCGCCACCATACAACCCAATATAAATACATCCATCTATAGCTTGGCACAATGCAACCGAAAGATACTTTTCAGGGATATCTACAATCTTCGTTAGCTTATCAGTACGCAAATCCATTTCCCAGACTCCACTTTCTATTACACCCAAAAGAGCCTTATCATCGTCTATAACATCTATTGATGTGATGACATTTCCACCCGGAACTTTTGTTTCACTCAATACGTTTCCATCTTCGGATATTACAGCCACTCGACCAACACTATTTCCTATGACAGTGTTACCTTTCCAAACATCTAATGCACTCAATGGCATCTCAAAATCATTAAGAAGCTGAGTAAATTTTCTATATATAAAATTATTTTCGTTTGCGGCCACCATTAGCACCCCGAAAAAGTCACATCCTATCCATAAAGAACCATCGTTAGCACCATATACTGCCCCAATATTGGAATCCTTCATGTCAATGAATGGGGAGTAAATAAAATTACAATACTCTGCTTCTTCAGAATTCATACCAACCCTCCATACCCCCGAACCATATGTGGCTATATAGACGTAGTCTTTAATAGAAGATGATAAATTATTAATCAAAATGTGAGAATCTAACTTTATATGTGTCAGTTTTCTTGAATCCGGATCTAAACGGTCGAGCCCATCAAAAGTATTTATTATAATGGAACCATTACTTTCTTGGCTCATATCAAAAATTGCATGCTTAAGTTCACCCACCTTTCTCCAATCTTTTCCAAATCCATATTCATATATTATGCCATCCTTAGTCCCGGCGTAGAGACAGCCATTTCTATGAGCCAATATACTGCATGCACTCTTTGTCGCCCCGGAAGAATCAATTTTTTTAATTATCATTTTACCCATTTCACTGACTGCCAACTCATAAATTCCGACTGCTGCAACAACAAAATATATCTTTCCCGATTCATCAGAAGAAATCGAAATTATATACCCTTTTTGTCCAAAATTAGGCACGTCAATCCTGATAAAAGAATCATTGTCGGCATCATAAAGATTCAGGCCGTTTGCTGTAGCAATCCATACCCGATCATTCCGATCTTTAATTATTCCAAGAATTCTGTTATCACTAATACTATTCTTATCTCTCTCTTGATGACGATATGGGAAAAAATGATTTCCGTCGCAACGAAATAATCCATTATCAGTCCCGATCCACATGAATCCTGAAGAATCCATGCAAAACGCTGTATAAGTGGAATTATCCAATTCATCATCGGAAAACATTCTTGCCACTCGAATGTCACTACTAGCCAATGCTTGCAATGCAATTGCCATCGCAATAAATATTACTATAAATATTACAAATTTCGTTTTCATCAAAATAAAATATAAGTTCATGCAAAATTAAGAACTAATTCCATTTTAGAGGTTATGTATGGTTACAATGTCGTTTGTTTTCGTATTCAAGTGTTAAAATAATAATATGTTTACAAATTCTAACTGAAAAATTACATATTTTGAATACTTTCATTTTCAAGAAATGCCCTTTTTTATTAACTTTGCAATCAGAAATGTATCATTTTAAATTACCATGAAAAAGATCCTGACAGTCTTGATGGCATTGCTTATGATTATGCCATTGACCGCCAAAAAGAGTGAACAAAATTTCATCATTGCCGACAAAGGGAAAGTCGCACCCATAGTAGTCGATAAAAATGACTGGAAGGGAGTGCGCCGAGCAGCCACTGACCTTGCTGACGACATTGGTAAAGTAACGGGCACCAAATCGGCTGTATATCCAAACTCTCCTATAAAAAAAGGGAATATTATTGCTGGGACTATTGGGAAAAGTAAACTTATTGATACACTCATCAATCAAGGGAAACTGAATGTAGACTCAGTCAAAGGACAATGGGAGTCATATGTAACAGATGTCATTGACGGTAATCTCGTCATAGCAGGCAGTGACAAGCGTGGCACTATCTATGGTATCTACGACATTAGCAAAAACATAGGAGTGTCTCCTTGGTATTATTGGGCTGATGTGCCGGTAGCTCATAAAGAAAGACTGGAATATAATGAAGGAAGAGTGGTGCAACCATCTCCCAAAGTGAAATACCGTGGTATTTTTATCAATGATGAATGGCCATCTTTCGGAGGCTGGTGTGTCAATCAGCACGGGGGTGTCAATTCAAAAGCTTATGCCACTATGTTTGAACTTTTACTTCGCCTTAAAGCCAATTATCTATGGCCGGCTATGTGGGACACAGCATTCAATGAAGATGATCCGGAATGTCCGCGTCTTGCCGATGAATATGGCATAGTTATGGGAACAAGTCATCATGAACCAATGATGCGGGCACATAAAGAATATACAAGAAGAGAGGATGAAATAGGCGCATGGGATTATAAATCAAACCCCGAGCGAATTGAAAAGTTCTTCAGGGAAGGAATGGAACGCAATAAAGATTATGACAATATTGTCACTATCGGTATGCGAGGAGACGGCGATGTAGCTATGGGTAAAGGTGACGATACCGATAATATGGCAACCCTTCGCAATGTTATCAACGCACAACGTGGAATCCTTTCAGATATATATGGTAGACCTGATTCCGTTCCTCAACTATGGGCTATTTTTACGGAAGTGCAAAGATATTATGATGCCGGCTTCAATGTACCGGACGATGTCACTCTTCTTTTCTGCGATAATAACTGGGGATATATCAGGCGTACCGCTCCAAAAGAGGAACTGGGAAGAAAAGGTGGATTCGGAATGTACTATCATATTGATATGAACGGTGGACCTTGGAACGACCGCTGGATCAATACCTCTCCCCTTCCAAAGCTACGCGAACAACTGAATCTTGCATATCAATCAGGAATAGACCGGATATGGATAATCAATGTCGGAGACCTAAAACCAAAGGAATTGCCCATCGATTTCATCATGGACTACGCATGGGATCCGAAAGCCACGGAGCCTGGAGATGAAAAAGAATGGCTCAGAAACTGGTCTGCCGAGATATTCGGAGAAAATCTTGCTGATGACATTGCCGATGTGCTCGCTAAATATCCTAAATACAATCTATGGAGGAAGCCTGAAGTGCAGACAGCCGGCATATTCAGTGTAGAAAACTACAATGAGGCAGCCCACACTGATTCACTTTGGGTAGATCTTGAAGAGAAAGTTGAAAATATAAATAAGAGAGTCCCAGAAGAGATGCGTGATGCTTTCTATCAACTCGTATATTATCCTGCAATAGCATCATCAGGAGTTGCACGACTTTATCTCGCTGCAGAGCAGAACCGTCACTATTCAGCAAATGGAGACTCTCGGGCAAATGAATATGCAGATAAAGTTAAAACTCTATTTGCAAGAGACGCAGAGTTGACAAGATATTATAATGACTCCATTAGTGATGGTAAATGGAAAGGCATGATGCAAGATAAGCATATAGGCTATACCCAATGGTTCATGCCTGACGACAACATAATGCCCGAAGTAACGTATATAGACAATTCTATAAATAAAACTAAAGAGACCAAGTCTTTTAAAACAACAGAATTTTCTATCCCCGCAATTAAATATAACAGAAAAACTGGAAGTGATGGAGTCAACTGGATTCTAATGCCTGATCTTGGAAGAGGAGAAGGGTGTATGGGAATTGACCAAGTGACAGCTTCCTCAATCTCTAACGCAGATTCAGCTCCATGTTTGGAATATGATATTAATGTCGAGGAAGGTGACAGTATCACGTTTGCTATAGCTATTCTTCCGACTCAGGATGTCAATCCTGCACGTGGCTTAAGATTAGGGGTGCAGCTTGATGAAGGTGATATTAAAATTATAGATGCCCGTCGAGGTCTTGTTGACACTTTTGATGAGTATACCCCTTCCAATCTTAAAAACTCTAAAAAACTAAAGCCTCTGCCTCCTCGCGGAAAAATGGCACTAAATGGGAATGGAAGAGGTATGCGAAACGAAGTATTTGATAATCTTCGGTGGCTTGATGCGACTTTTCCAGTCGAAAATTTGGGTAAACACACTTTTAAAATAAAGATGATCGATCCGGAGATTGTTGTGGAGCGTATCGTTGTAAATCCCGATAATTCCTGTTACAGCTACTTCGGACCTCCTGAAAAGCTATGAAACAATACAAAATGGCAGCTACTATCACTGAAGCTGCCATTTTTATATTCTAAATTACTGACGCCCTATCCTGAAATCCTATTATCGCACTGCTACTTTTTATATATGAATGGTCTCTGATCACACAGGATCGACACATAGCGCCCGCATTACAATAGATGTCACAATTCTTTAATGAAATCGTAACCGATTTTGAAAAACTATTTTGAAGACTTTATCGTTTTACCATTGCAAGTGAATTTTTATTCATTATTCAAGGAATAATATTATTAACCCTTTAGTCTATTTGATTATGGCAGCACTCAATATTTTAATCGTATGGTGCATCATTGTAGTTGCAATGACTGTTCTAATTTTGGTAAGACTTTTTCATAAAAGTCACAACAGTGTGCATCCCCAAGAAATGATATCAAATAGAGACGAGGTAATGAATGATGTCAATTTCTGATTTATCATCCACCCATTCAGCAGCAATTGCAGAATGTGAAAAAGGAGAAGATACGACATTAAAAGAAATTTGTCTATTTCTCTCAGAATATTCGGCGTGGCTCCTCGGAAGTGGAGCCACGTCTATACGTCTTGAAAAAAATGTTAGGCGTATGGCAGAGTCTATGGGATGCCATGCAGAAATGACCATTCTCCCAAGACATATTCACATGACAGTGTTCCTTCCTGATCATTCGGATAGCTACACATATATAATTGCCACTCACCCTATGCCCATAAGTTTCGACATCAACACTAAGTTGAGTCGTCTCAGTTGGAGTATGGCTGACGATCATCTGACTTTAGAACAAGCCAAAGAACGTTTTGACAGCATAATCAAGACTCGGCCCGCTAATAAGTATCTTGTCCTTTTTCTTGCGTCTTGCGCAAACGCTGCTTTCTGCCGGCTGTTTACCGGTGATTGGGCGGCTGTGGGAGTGGTGTTTTTATCTACTCTTATTGGGTTTTATCTTAAGCAAATGTTGACCGAACATAAAATTGACGTTCGGCTTGTCTTTATCATTTGCGCTTTCATTTCTTCCATACTCGCAAGCAGTGCTACCCTATTTAGTTTCGGACATACTCCGGATATTGCAGTTGGCACAAGTGTATTATATCTCGTTCCAGGTATACCATTTTTGAATTCATTTAGCGATATGCTCAATGGTCATTATATATGTGCTTTTGGCAGATTTTTACATGCCGTTGTCCTCACTTGCTGCCTATCATTGGGACTATGTGGCGGAATGTTATTAATGAACTTAAGTATGTTTTAGCCATGTTACTCCAAGTTCTACAAGATGCACTCTTTGCTGCTATTGCTGCAATAGGTTTTGCGGCAATCAGCAATCCTCCTAAGAAAGCATATCTCCTATGCGCAATAATTGCCGCAGCCGGCCATTCCGCACGATATCTATTGATGAATTCTTCCCTTTTTGATATTCATATTGTGGCAGCAAGTGCAATAGCAGCGTTTATAGTTGGCACGCTTGCAGTCATACTGTCACCTTATGGGAAGATGCCGGCAGAGACCTGCTTGTTCCCATCGTTGCTTCCGATGATACCCGGCATTTATGCTTATAAAGCATTTGGGGGCTTAATGATGTGCCTTTCACACGGAGGGGAAGCAGAATTCGACCATTATTTCTACCTTTTCGCAAGCAATGGTCTCACCTGCCTATTCATCCTCCTTGCAATGGTAGTAGGCGGCACACTTCCCATCTTCTTCTTCAAGAGCATTTCCTTCCAAGCTACCCGTTAGCATGAGCTTTTCGGCGGTAGCAAAGATAAAATCTTATGCAAAAAGCTGTCATGACGAAATTCGTGACCAAATGCCACCATTCGCGATCTCCCATTGCTACATCAACCGCTCTGCTTATGACGCAAATGAGCGATAAAATAGCAAAACCAAGCCAAATATAACTCCTTGTCTTATCTGTTAAATTCATAATACTTCAAATTTCAGTTTATTCTATTAGTCGCTTATATTGTCAAGAAAGTTACACCTACCATATATTTTTCTTTCTTCTTTTAAATTTCACTTCCTCAAAAGCACTTATCTACACAAAAATAATCCCTCCTAAATAATAAAGTGACCCCTAAAAGTTATTTATCTAACTTTTAGGGGTCACTTCAAGATCGCACGTCCTTACTAAATGATTTGTGGAATAAGTCTTTCTATTTTTGCTTTTTGTATCGAGCTGGATAGCCGTAAAGAGTTACCCTAAGAACTTTTCCTTTATGCACAAGATGGGTATATTGCGGGTTGAAGATTGTTGCACATTTATTTGCCATTATAGCTTCAATAAGAGCCAGGTCGCATGCTTCATCAACAGAAAGATTCTTCAGCTTCATCTTTCCTGCTTCTGTAGAGATATCAATAACATAGGTAATTGGAGCATCATCAATATCCATTGTGAGTTCATTATAACTCACAATATTTGGATTCACTGTGGTATAAGCATTAAGTTTCCGAGTTGAGATTTTGGGTGAACAAGAAACTAAGCCTGTTAGAAGGATAGCTATAATTGTAAGAAATGAAATTGATCTCATAATTAAAATATTTAAAAATTTAGTCCAATAGAGAGTCCCATACTATGAGAATTGACCACTTTGTTTCCCATGATGTTGATTCCGGCCGTCAAAGAACTATCTCTGATTTGGAGTATTTTACTTTCAATAAGTGTGGCAGAATAAGAACTTAAACGTCTTGACTTTTTAATCAAATTATTTGCTTTTCTATTATATAAAAACCACCAAGTTCCTCCTGCGACTGCACCAGCTGCAATCCAGATACCACATGTATCGTAATAATCTTCATAATGATATAAGATTAGTCCCGCAGCAAGCCCTGCTGCCAAAAGAGACCCTCCACCTATCCATCCGATTTTCCTGTAAAAATTAACTTTGGATTTCACTTCTGAAGGTATTGCAACTTCTTCAGTATAAATCTTAACTAATTGACTATCAGAAATACTTTGTGAGTTATCATTATTCGTCTGAGATTCGGCTAAACTTATTAGTTCAACATCAGATAATGTCGACACTTCAGGAAATATTTCAGTTGAAGCTGTAGAAATTTGAAAAGTATTAAATCTATCAATATCCCCATTCTCATACGACACTGTCGCAACTGATTCTAGTGCTATTGTATACACTGGTCCAGTTGTATTGGATGCCTTTCGGTATTTGATGACTGTTTCGGTTATTTCCTCCACTTTGGCATCAATTTTTGTTCCATCTGTTTTAGTGATGACATCTTTTGCATAGCCTGTAGCAATGCATAAGAATAAGAAAATAATAAGAATTTGGATTCTCATGTTGTATAAGCGATATAGTTGCTTCGGGGCCTATCTCTTCGGCATTTATAAAAAAGAAAAGCGTAAGGCCAGTACTTGTCTGCCCATTCCGCTTTCTGAGGCCTTCGCATTGCCCACCACAGTAGAACGGACAACAGAAGCCTTACGCTGAATATGCCGACAATCTGACAGCATGCGCTCACGCGCACACTATCAGCATGTATATAAACATATCCAAAGGCATCTACTGTTGTCTCATTCTTGACTGTGGTTGAAAGTTGCGAAGTTTCAGAAAGCCAAGAAAGAGCGTCGAGTAAACGCTTCCCATAAATATCTCGCTGACAAGTCTTTATTATCACAATGGATTAATAAGACACATCAACAACACAAAATTAATAATTATATCGCTTTTCTCCAAATATATTTTTTACAAAATTCTTTTATAAATAAAAAGAGAATCTCATTGCTTAAGATTCTCATTTTCGCGATAATAATACAATCGTTTTATAACTCATCTCCAAAGATGTTGTCTATTATCGTATTGACAACATCATTGAACTTATCTTTTTTAATAAACTGATTTCTTCTACTAACTATATCGTTCAATGTAAAATATGCAATAAAATGAGTCACGAAATAAGATTTCTTATCCATATCTCCACCGATGATATCTTCAGAATTGATTTCAATGGTATATTCAGGATGTAAGTTTTTTGATGAGATCAATACAGCATAAAACATACCTTCTTCAGCCTCTTGCAATTGATCGACAGAAATCACAAGAGCAGGGTGAATCCTCTCAATCCCATCTAAGAATCTAAAAGAAACTTCAACAATCTCTCTTTGATGAACAGAATTTACAGCCATTTCAATAATGGTTTTATTCCTCTTCCGGATGTTTTAGAAAGAAAATCTTTAGAACAGGTTATGCCAGTTATGCCATATGAAGAATTAGAAGACGAAAATTCTTCCGGTCTATCATTATATTCTCGGGCAATAATCATTGCTAATTCTTCATCAGATACAGCCGATAAAACTCTATGTCTTCTTGTATTTTTTTCCATAATTCATCTCTAAAACTTTCAATTTACAAAAATAACAAATCTCCAATAAAAATCCAACAGAAATCAAAAATTTTAACAAATTTAAAATTTTTCTTAATCCATAATATGGTTTTAGACGTTGTATGTTTATATCAATCCACTGTAACACCATTAATTGACAGTCTATGAAAAACTCGTTACTCCTTTCTCTGCTCGCCGCCGGATCATTTCTTCCAGCAGCTGCTTCAACTTTAACACCAGATCAAGCTCTCGCTCGATTTAATTCTAATCGTCCTCAACGCATCGCTTCAGCAAGCGACCTTGCTGCCAAGAATCTCAAATTGCACTCTTCCATCGGAAACCTTTATGTTTTCTCTTCAGGAAATGGTTTTGTGGTGCTTCCAAACGAAGACGCAGCACCAGTGCTATTAGGATATTCTGATTCTGGAGAATTAGATTTGGAAAACAATCCCACTCTTAGAGAATGGTTTGATTTCTATAATCGACAGCTTACTTATCTTAAGAATCATCCGGAAGACAAAAACGCTTCTATGATAAGCCACAAATCGCGTGCTGAGATCTCTCCACTTTTGAAGACAGAATGGAATCAAGAGTATCCATATAATTTGCTGTGCCCAAAAGTTGACGGCCATGAGACTGTGACCGGTTGCGTAGCAACGGCTATGGCACAGGTGATGAAGTATCACAATTTTCCGGAACATGGAAAAGGAACTCACTCATATTTCTGGCGCCCGGGAGAAGAAGAATTGTCATTTAATTATGACTCCACACCTTTTCAATGGGAGAGAATGGACAACATATATGATAAAGAGAGCTCTAATGAAGCTCGTCAGGCAGTAGCTGAGCTGATGCTTGGCTGCGGTGTAAGCGTAGATATGCACTATGAACCGGGTGGAAGCGGAGCTGCAACAGTCATGATGGGAGAATCGCTCATAGATATTTTTGGATATTCTAAATCCCTATGGATGCCTAACCGCGCTTACTATGGTTATTATGAGTGGGAAGAAATGATCTATGCAGACCTTGCAGAAGGACTTCCGGTGCTCTATAGCGGAGCCGGAACGGACGGGGGACATCAATTCGTTTGCGATGGATATAGCTCAGACGGCTTTTTCCACTTCAATTGGGGTTGGGGTGGACTTAGCAATGGCTACTTCCTTCTGACAGCTCTTAATCCGGATCATCTTGGAGTTGGAGGAGGTGCCGGAGGATTCAACACAACCCAAATTGCTACTCTCGGAGTACGACCCGGAAAAGAGGATGACAAACCAGTCTATATATTTTATAACACTGATTCATTCTTCTCCGATGCAACAGAAGTAAAGGAGGGTGACGACTTCAGATGTGGTGGACAATATTTTAATTTCAGTCTTGCCACTATGCCGGAAGGAAGTCGACTTGGACTTAGGTTCTTATCTGAATCCACTGATGAAGCAATCTTTGCTGAGGGTCCCGGAGTTGAAGGATACCATCCCGATGATGGCAGAAACGATCTACAGGTAAGATTTCCGAAACTCGCTGATGGACGGTATAAGATCACCCCTGCATTGAAAGTTGATGGCAAATGGAGTGCTGTTCGTATTCCTGTAGGTCAAGCTCAAATGATTGTTGCCGAAGTAAAAGATGGAGTCGCCACAATCGAAAACCAAAAACCTGCTTCTATATTTGTTACAGACATTGATATGCCAGCCAAAATATATCGGAATCATGAGTTCCCTATGACTTTCACTGTAGAAAATATAGGAGATGAAGAATTTTACAGCACCATCACGCCTACCCTTCTCGATAGCAATGGAGATATAGTATCGAAGTCAACTTTCCGCCCTGTAGATATACTTTTAGGAGAGAAAGAAGAAATCAAAGATTATGTTGGAAAATTCACGGAACTCAAAGATCACTCGTTTGCTCCCGGTGAGTATACAATGGTATTTCGCGATGAAGCCGGTAAAAATGTCAGCGATCCCATAGTAGTAAACATCATGGTTAATGATGATAAGACAGAAATTAAAGTTGCGGATCTTGAAGTAGATGAAAAAGACGATATTACTGATCCTTCAAAAATTCATATAAGATTCAAAGTTGATTGTGAATCAGGTGTATATTTTGGATCTCTACGATTTGATGCATTCCCCGACGATGGCGGATATGAAATTTGTGGTTCCTCTTCTTCCGATATCTATCTGGGCGCAGGAGAAAGTAAAGAAGTAGATATGACAGCTGATTTCAGTCATTTGAAAGACGGATGGTATATCGGAGCCATCTACGATGGTGGTAGGTCGATGACCGGATCAATAAGATTCCATATACATAGAGAAACTGTAGGAGTAGAAGAATTTGAATCAGAATCCGGCAATTCAAAAATCTATGATTTGAATGGATTCCGCCATAACACTCCTACAACACCTGGCCTTTTTATCATTGACCGCAAAAAAGTTTTTATTAGAAACTAACAACCTTTTACAATGACCTCTTAGGGATGCACGGCGAGTGCGTCCCCTTTTTTATTTATTGAATGCTTGATAGAATGCCAAAATATGATTAATTTTGCAAATGAATATAATACTTGATTGAATATATACTAAATCATGTCATTTCAATCGGAATAAATCTAACGCCATGAAGAAACACTTACTATATTCTTTAGCATTGACTGCTATATCAATGGGAATAACCCCAGCTTTTGCTGACATCCCTTATGTGTTTGATCGCGAAAACACTTCTGATTCATATCCGACGTTGAATTTTAAGGAATTCGTGCAGCTTCCAGAGATTCCAACTCTCCCGGATCCCTTCACTTTTGCTGATGGATCCCGCTCAACAGAGTTTGCAGACTGGGAACGACACCGATCAGAAATTCTTCAACTGCTCCAACATTACGAGTTAGGACAAAAACCTATCATCAGTAAAGACAGTGTTGATGCCGTCCTTGACAATGACACTCTGAGAGTGACT
Source organism: uncultured Sangeribacter sp. (assembly GCA_964525115.1). Taxonomy (GTDB): domain Bacteria; phylum Bacteroidota; class Bacteroidia; order Bacteroidales; family Muribaculaceae; genus Lepagella. The sequence continues at coordinate 79,921 of CAZGGB010000002.1, forward strand.
GTACGTGAAAACGGCAAGACCCTAACACTTAACTCCCATATTATCTACCCGAAAGGTGATGGACCATTCCCTATAGTAATAGGTGTCGGATTTCCGACCGGATCGCTTCCCAAAGAACTTTTTCTTGATAATGGAGTGGCTGCAATAGGATTCAATTTCATGGAGGTAATGTCTCATACCCAGAATCGTGGTGAGGAACCGATCAACCGACTTTATCCGGATCAAACTGAAATAGGAGCTTATTCAGCCTGGCCTTGGGGAATAAGCAGACTTATTGACGGACTTGAAAAGGTAGCAGATGAAGCTCGCATCGACATGAAACATATAGCGGTCACCGGATGTTCTTTTGCCGGGAAAATGGCTCTCTATGCAGGTACTATGGACGAACGTATCGCGCTAACAATTGCTCAGGAACCGGGTGGAGGTGGGGTAAATGCATGGCGAGTCTCCGAAACTCTTGGTAATGTGGAACGTATACACAACACCAACTATGCATGGTTTCTTGAAAGCATGAGACAATTCTCAGACAGCAATGTCAACCGCCTTCCTATCGATCACCATCAGCTTGCCGCTATGATAGCCCCAAGAGCACTTCTTATACTTGGAAATACTGACTATGAATGGCTTGCAGATGAATCGGGGTATATAGCAAGTAGGGCAGCAAAAGAGGTTTGGACCACATTCGGTATTTCTGACCGAATGGGATACTCAATAGAGGGTGGACATCCGCACTGTCAGCTGCCATTAAGTCAATATCCGGAAGTCACTGCCTTCATACGCCGCTTCCTCCTCAATGACAATGATATGGATACCAATATCGGACGCGCTCCTATGTTTGAGACTGTTGACTGGCAAAAATGGGTACCATGGGTATCACAACAGCATAAGCCGCTTATTATATGGCAATGGATGGATGGGTTAGTCACCAAAGAGGGAATCACCCGCGACCTTGAGGCTTTTAAGGAAGCCGGGCTTGCCGGAGTACAGAATTTTCAGATCGGTGGCCCACAACAGATGCGTATAGGTAATCCGGATAATGCTATCGGTAGCGAAAACTGGAAGGATTTGCTACGATGGACTCTTGACGAATGCGAACGACTTGGACTCACTTTCGGAACTCATAATTGTCCCGGTTGGTCTTCAAGTGCTTACCCGACAGTAAAACCTGAGTATTCGATGCAAAAATTAGTATACTCAGAAACTCCTTACAAAATAGGACAAAGAAAAATAAGGCTCGCCAATCCTGAAGTAGACCCTCTGTGGAACTATTATAAAGATGTAGCTGTGTTTGCTATTCCATCTGATTCCGTTGCGAATCTCAACCAACTCGTCAATCTTACCGAATACTTCAATCCCTCAAAAGGAGAACTTAAAATACCCAAAAGCATAAAACTTGCTGAAAACACTTGTATTCTGCGTATCGGGCAAACCACCAATGGCAAAACCAACGAAGCACAAGCTCCTGAAACCGGACGTGGCCTTGAGTGCGACAAACTAAGCCGTGAAGCAGTCAAAGCATTCTGGGACGGATATCCAACTATGGTTTTGGAGACAGGCGAAAGACATATTGGGAAAACATTTACTCATCTTGAAATTGACAGTTATGAAGCCGGAGGGCAGACATGGAGTCCGGTACTTCCTGAGGAATTCAAGAACAGAAAAGGATATGACATAATAACCTATCTGCCATATATGATCGGAAGGCTAAAGGAGATTGACGGCAAAGAAAACACGCAACGATTCTTAAAAGACTGGGAAAGCGTGGTGACCGATTGCGTAGCGGAAAACTACTACGGATATATGACGAAGCTTGCAAACGAAGCAGGAGTTAAGATGATGATAGAGCCATACGGTACGGGAGGACAGAAACCATTCCGAATTATAGATTTCGAAAAGATAGTCCTTGCGAGCGAAGGGGCTGACATCGCAACTGAATTCTGGCAGGATCCTCCCAGATGGGGATGGAAAGACATAGTAGGTCATGAAAAATCCATGCGAAAGCTTAGAAAGCCTCTGTTCATAGCCGAAGCATTCACATGTTGGCCTCTGAAAGCATGGAGCGACAGTCCCGCTGATATTAAGAAGACTTGCGACAAGGCATTCTGCTCGGGGGTGAACAGAATGATGCTTCATGCCGGGGCTGCCAATCCATGGCCAAATGTGGAGCCAGGCATGTCTTTCGGCATCTGGGGCACCCAATTTGTGCCGGGTCAGACCTGGTGGAAGGCTGGAGGAGCAAAAGAATTATTCGGATACATGGCACGTTGTCAGTCATTGCTTCAGCAGGGTATTTCGGCTCAGGAACAACTTCCCCAGATGGATAAATTCCTCTCCTACCGTCGCATTAACGGAGACACAGACATAATCTTTATCTGCAATCAGTCAGACTCTGTGGCGACAGATATACTTCCTTTTGATCCCCAAGGACGAAGCATTGAGATATATGATCCTTATTCCCAGAAAAATTACTCCATTGACTCATCCTCACCCATTAAAATAGAAATTGAGCCGCTTGGATCTCGTTTTCTTTTTGTTCATCCCGGTAAAAGTTCTTTTTTGCCAAAACAGGAATGGACTCTTACCAATACAATTCCTGTAGAAGGAAACTGGACCATCTCGTTCCCTGAATTAGATAAAATCTCAACCGACAGCCTCTTTTCTTGGCCCGATTCTAACAATCATGATGTGAAATACTTCTCTGGAACTGCTACATACACTATTCCTGTCAATATTTCAAATCAACAACTTGAATCAGGGAAAAAGTTTATGCTTTCTCTCGGAAATGTGAAAGAGATGGCATCGGTAAAGGTAAACGGAAAGCAGATGCCACTTGTCTGGAAGGCTCCATTTGAATGCGACATCACGGATGCCATCATGACAGGAGAGAATCTTCTTGAAATTGATGTCACGAATCTATGGTCCAACAGAATGATTGGCGATGAATTTGAACCGGATGATCTGGAATGGAGCGAACCTCTGACATATGAATATGCTCCCGGCAAACCACGCGCCGGATGTTACCTTACATCGAATCCCGAGTGGCTTCAAAACGGAACAGAACGCCCATCGAAAGGACGCAAGACAGTAGGATGCTTCAAATTCTTCACAGCCGAATCTCCTTTACTTCCCTCCGGACTTCTCGGCCCAGTAGAAATAAAGACATTTACTGAATAAACTTTTGTCGCCTTATCTTGTCAAAATAATAATTGTATTAGGACATATATATAATACCATAAACAACACCATTATGAAAAAGACTTTTCTTTCAATCATTGCCATGATGCTCTCTATTATGGCTCTTTCACAACCGCCCGGTTTTCAAATGCCACCAATGCCTCAACCTGATTTTGCCGACATCAACTATGCTGGAGATGACCTCGAAGGACATAAACTTGATATCTATCTTCCCAAAGACGGCAAAGAGAAGCATCGTCTAATTGTTGTCATCTATGGCAGTGCATGGTTTAGCAATAATTTTAAAAATGCTGCATATATGTCGCTCGGGAAACCTCTTACCGATGCAGGCTACGCGGTTGCCACCATCAACCATCGTGCAAGCGGCGAAGCTAAATATCCAGCTCAGATCAATGATGTGAAAGGTGCAATCCGCCATCTGCGTGCTAACGCTGATAAATATGGTCTTGACACATCTTTTGTCGGTATCACAGGATTCTCTTCTGGTGGACATCTTTCTGCTATGGCAGGCGTAACAAACGATATGAAGACACGCACTTCAGGCGATATCACTATCGACGTTGAGGGTAATGTCGGAGGTAACCTTGATCAAAGCAGCTCGGTAGATGCTGTCGTCGACTGGTTTGGCCCCGTCGATATGGCAAGAATGGAGAATTGCGAGACTGTAAAGGGACCCGACTCTCCTGAAGCTGTACTTATGGGCGTGGCTCCTGCAGACAGTCCGGATATGGTTGCACTTATCAGTCCAATCACATACATTTCAGAAAATACAGTTCCAATGCTTGTCATTCACGGGAATGCCGATAGCGTGGTGCCCTACTGTCAAGGAGTTAATTTCTCTGAAGAGCTCAAAAAAGCTGGAAAACTTGATAAGTTCATTTCTGTAGAAGGAGGCGAACATGGACCCGTGACCTTCAATGAAGACACTTTCAAGGAAATGGTAGACTTCTTTAATGCTAAATCAAAACGCTGACACAAGCAATATTATATAATACTATGCCGGACTTTGCAACATAATGTCCGGCATAATTTTTTTAAACATTTTTAAACACTTATCTACTATCAATCGTTATAATTGCAAACACACATGATGACGCCACGCCATCACGATTCCACCTTAACTGCGCACCTATGAAAACACATATTTTGACACTCTTTTGCATCCTTTTTGCTGGAACAATTTCTATTTTTGCTGAGTCAGAAAAAGATTCAGTAAAAGTTCATTTTCGTGTGTCTGACACCCATATCGACCGTTCTTTTAGTGGCAATGGTGTCACCCTCGACAGCATATTCTCAAAACTTATTGCCGATTCAGTGGCCAATCCTACACATAAATTGGTTGGGGTAAGGGTGACCGGAGCTGCATCTCCGGAAGGATCAGTAGAATTCAACAGATACCTTTCTGAAAAAAGAGCAGATGCTATTTTCGAAGAGTTTAGAAACCGTGGTCTTCTGGAAGATTCCACTGCAGTATTCACATATATAGGTCGTGACTGGAATGGACTAAAATCTGAGGTTGAAGTAGACAAAAATGTGCCATATCAAAGTGATGTTATGATGCTTCTTGATAGGATAACAGGTTCTAATCCACCTTCTCATCCTCTCGCAGAACTCAAGGCCATCCATAATGGAGAACCCTATCGCTATCTATATACTAATTTATTTCCGGAACTTCGAGCATCCAGACTGACTGTCGAATATGAAAAGATATTTCCTACTATCAATATCCCTGACATTAAAATTTCAGCACCGGAAATATCAACCGACCTTACAAAAGAAATTATCCCTCTCCCCTATGATTGCCTTGGAGAAGTCAAAGTATGCAGACCATTTTATATGGGATTAAAGACCAACATGCTTTACGATGCACTCCTTCTTCCCAATATTGGTGCAGAATTTTATGTAGGTAAAAACATTTCTTTAACTGCGGATTGGATGTATGGATGGTGGGATCGCGACCGCACTCATTACTATTGGCGTGCCTACGGTGGCAACCTTGGAGCTCGCTGGTGGTTTGGAAAGAAAGCTCATGAAAAGCCTCTTACAGGTCATCATTTAGGACTCTTTGCCGGCGTTGTCACTTATGATTTCGAACTCGGCAAAGGGGGGATTATGGGAGGAATACCACGAGGGACACTCTGGGACCGTTGCAATTTCATATCTGGTATCGAATATGGCTATTCACTTCCGGTAGCTCGCAGACTAAATATTGATTTCTCTCTTGCGGTAGGCTACATGGCGGGTAAGTATTTAAAATATGAACCTAAATATGGGTTCTATATCTGGCAATCAACCCACAATTTACGTTGGTTGGGTCCCACGAAAGCTGAAATATCTCTTGTATGGCTTATCGGATGCGACAATTACAACCGCTCGAAAGGAGGTAAAAAATGAATACGTCAAAATTACTTATATCAGCACTTGCGACCCTTTTCTTCACATCGTGCACACACAAAGACTTGTATATGGAAGAAGAGATGACTTCGCAACTTCAGATTGTATTCGACTGGAAAAATGCCCCGGATGCGAATCCGGAGTCAATGGCTGTTTACCTTTATGAAGAAGATGGCAACAACCCTTTGCGCTTTATCTTTTCAAATAAGACAGGTGGACTAATAAAGTCTCCTTTTGGAACACACCATGCCATATGCCTCAACGCTGACAATACAGACTGGGCGAGAATGAGATATAATGAAAATGTAGAGACATTAGAAATATATACTCATGATGCAGAATCGATTGGCTCGAGGGCAGACAATTCTTTGTCAATTCCACGTCCGGAAGGAACAGAGAATGAAAGAATTGCTGCTACTCCGGGGATGCTTTGGGGAAGCCGATCCAACGATTTAGCCATAGTTCCTCATGATGGTATGCAGACCATTACCATGTATCCTAAAGAAGCAGTTTGCCACTATATAGTGGATGTATATGATGTAAAAAATCTTGATGAAGTCGAATCTTCAGCAGTAGACGCCACTTTATCGGGAATGGCAGAAGGATACAATCACGGACAAGAATCGGCTACCGACAATACGGTATCAATGAAAATCAACCTTAAAGGCAATCCTGATGAAAACAATCTTCATGGAGAGTTCCTTACATTCGGAGAATGTCCGACGACCGTTGCTAAACATTATCTTACATTATATATGGTGCTCAATGATGGAAGCAAATGGTTTCACACCTTTGATGTCACAGATCAGATAACGAAAGCTGCAGATCCAACTCATGTTCACATAATAGTGCGTGGCATTGACCTCCCAGAACCTCCTAAAGAAGTCGATACTGAATTAAAGACTGATGTCAACGAATGGCAAGCCATCAATATTGGACTTCAAATGTAACAATTATGTCTTAAAAATTACACATTTTTAACAAACCATATAGTTAATATATCCGTTTTAACAATGAAGAAAGATATTAAAAATCAATTAGAAAATAATTATTAGTATCTAATTGAAACAATAATGGAATTTTGAAAAACACACAATATTATGAAAAAGACACCACTATTTTTGATGGCAGTGAGCGCAATCGCTCTTGCATCATGTTCAGAAGACGAACCGGTAAGTGTACGTCAAGCCTCAAACGAAGCTATTTCTTTCCGATCAGCCATGGGTACGCGAGCCTCTGAAACCACCAATGCCAATCTCGACAAAATCTACGTTTCTGCAGTGTATGGAGACTCAACTACTTGGAACACTGAAAAAAAAGCATTTAATGGTTTCAAATACACTACGTATTTCGAAAACACAGAGTTTGACAAAGGTTCAGATTCATTCTTTACAGCCGCCAACGGTAAAGAGTATGACTGGCTTTCTCCAGCACAACAGATCAATTTTTTCGCATACGCTCCTTCTCAGGATGAAATTGGCGCAGACGTAATAATGAAAGAAGATAATAGCGGTATGACTCTCGAAAATTTCGCAGTCGCAGAAAACATCGCGGAGCAAGTAGACTTTATTACAGCTAATGCTTCTGGCACAAGGAAAGAAAATGAAACAAGTGGCGTCGAGCTAACATTCGACCACCGTCTTGCTCAGATAGAGTTACGCGCAAAGTCTGAAAATGACAATTATACTTATAAAGTGATTGGTGCAAGAATAGGACGACCTCAATATGCAGGCACATTTGATTTCAACACAAATGAATGGACACTTGACGACTGGCACGACACTGCAATTTATAATGCCTCTTGCGACACTACCACGCTTTCCGCTACCCCGGTATCAATCATGGGAGCAGACGGAAATGCAATGCTTCTCCCTCAGACTTTAACTCCTTGGGATTCTAAAAATGACCCTGACAATGTGGCAAGAGAGGCTTATCTGAGCGTTCTCGTCAACATTACAAGGACTGACAATGGCACCCAGATCTATCCGTTTGCAAATGAAAATGAATTTACCTTCAAACCTGTAAGGGAATACGGCTGGGCTTCAATTCCACTTTCCGGCACCTGGGAACAAGGCAAGAAATATATTTATACGCTTGACTTTACCAACGGTGCAGGCACTACTGACCCGGATGATCCATATCCAGGAACAAAGATTATCGGTGGTCCTATCAAATTCACAGTTCAAGTTAATGACTGGGTTGAGACCAATGCCGACAAAGTCTACGACATGAATGCCGAAGTAGTAAAATAATAAATCTTTATACTTCAAAATATAATACAAAAAAACGGATACGCTTTCACCAGCGTATTCGTTTTTTGTAATATAATCCATTAGCGAATAGTCTTTCTATCATAGTCCATATGCCCCAATCATAAGAGCATGATGATTGTCAACATCCTTGCCTGAGCTCCTCCACTCCTACGATGGCTTGCATACATCGGCACTCCATCTTCATTCTTTGAGCTGTAACTGCATCCGAGATGAAGCTTTATATTTTCAAGCTTCACTCCACGTCTTATAAATCGCTCCATATTGACTCCTTGAAGGTCGATATGGGGCTTTTCTTTGTCGCCATTAAGGAGTGATACATACTTGCTGAATCCAGCGTCTATGAAGCTATCAGCAAGTTCTTGGCTGACTTCATATACGTCCTTACTGATTGATGGTCCAAAGGCTACTTTCACTTGCGAAAGATCAACTCCTTTCTCTATCAGACTATCCATCACATTGTCGACAATTCCTCCTAATGTACCCTTCCATCCGGCGTGAATAGCCGCTACCCCATGTTTGTCGGGTGCATAGACAAGTATCGGAACGCAGTCTGCCGTCTTGACACCTATAGGCACTTCTCGCTCAAACGTAATTAATGCATCTGTGTCCTTATAAATTATCTGATCCCTATTGGCTATCGCGACATTACATGAATGTGTCTGGTCAGGAATCGTAGCCCACATTCTATAGAGCCACATCAGATTCTTATTCTCATTTTCAGGATCATGCAGGTCAGGATATAAACATAGTCCAGTGACTCCATTTTCAATCAACAAGAATTCCTTAAATATGCTGGTAGTAGAGCTATAACTATTCGATTTCATTACTCTTCCCATCCATGTTTATGGCAATATATTGCATAATATAAAGCTGAGATTGCAAAAAGACTCCATACGCATATCACCCAAGCTGGACTTGATTGCCAAAAGAAATCGCTACAAATCCATAAGTCTAAGATAATCCAATTGATAACTTGTACTACCTTGCCAGCTTCCTGATTTATATGGATAACTTTTTTCCCACTTAAAAACATCTTTAACAACCATATAAGCCATACAAGCAATAATAAAAAAGTCATAGCTACGAGCACATATGCCCCGGTTGTGATTGAGCCATTGTGAGAGGCAGTTGATACATTGTAGGAGCAGCCAAGACAAGCTATTAATCCAAAGGTAAACTTGCTGATTGGCGCTCCTGACACATCATTAATATTAAAATCCATAAGAGCGTTGTAGTTTATTTATTGTGGAATGCAAATTTACATAAATTTGATCAACCATCCAAAAATAAGCAAAAAAAAGTCGGCACCCTTTGGGATGCCGACTTAAGACTATTTTCTATGATTAAGTATGTTGGAGAATTAGATGTAGTTGCTCCATACGCCAAGGATCTGATGCAACTGCGGAGAAGCTGTTGTACGGAAGTCTGTCAGCATCATGTCGCCTGAAACGTTTACGAAACGAAGGATGGAGTCGAAGGAAACGTCAAGTGTAACAAGCTGCGGGTTCTGAGCTACGTTAACTCTCTGAAGCTGGTTGAAGTTGCTAAGCATAACGGTTGAGAGATTGTTGTACTGAAGGTCAACAAATGCAAGGTTCTGGCAATTCTCAACTGAGAACTGAGTAAGTGAGTTATAGGGGAGCCAGAGGTCGCTAAGCATTGGACATCCGCTGATACCAAAGCTTGTCATATGGTTGTCGCTTGCAAGAAGAGTGAAAAGAGCCGGAAGATTCTGGATGTAGAGCTTAGAAATCTTGTTGTCGCTCACATTGAGGTTCTGAAGAGAAGTCAGACCAGAGAGAGACACCTGCTGAAGTTCATTATAGCTTGCATAGAGATGCTTAAGAGCAGTACAATTAGTGACAGCGAGCTGCTCAAGACGGTTGCTCATCACATTAAGAGTCTCAAGATTTGCTGAAGTTGAAACGTCGAGAGATACAAGGAAGTTGCTTGAGATGTTGAAATTCTTCAACAATGGAACTCCACTTAGATCAATTTCAGAGAGACGATTGCGATAGAGCTTAAGAGTCTGAAGAGAAGGACATGCCTTTGCAGAAAATTCTTTAAGCTGATTACGTCCTGCATTAACTTCTACGAGTGCCGGGCAGTTGTCTACGATAAGGCTTGTAAGCTGGTTGTCTGTCACATCAACCTTAGTAAGTGCTGGGAAGTTGCTCAAATCGAGTGTACCAACAAGTTTCTTTCCCTTGAGGTCGATTTCTGTAACGCTTCCATTCTCAAACTTTACACCTGGCATATTTGAGATGCTTGCTCCATTAAGGCTGAGAGTCTCAGCATTCTGAGCGATGAAAGACGTAAGTGCCTTCTGTTCTACGTTCTTTTTTGCATTTGACTTAGCAAATGCATTGCCACTTAGTGTGAGCGCTGCGGCAAGAATTAAAAGAGTTTTTTTCATAACTTTAGGATTTTTAGTGTTTTATTTTCATATTCTTTAGTTTTAGACCCTATCCGATTTTCGGAAGGTGTGGAAATCGTGCAGACGCCGGTGCTTCAGTTGCACCGCTTTCCCTCGCGGTTTCATACATAAAACGCTTAGGAGTTTTAATGGTTTAATTAAATGCTATTTTTTTTTAATTTTTCTAAAAATGAACCCAAGACACATCTTATATGTTGTATAAGTATCAAAATATCAAAACTTGAGCTGAGATAAAGACACATATTCTTAAATCAGTTGCAGCCCTTAGTTTGGGTTCAAAAATTAGATTAATGATTTAAGTTTTTATGGTTTAGATTTCAATTTAATTTTTGATATTAGGTTAAAATTAAATTTTAATCTTTACTAATACTATTTATACACCTCCTTATTACGTTTAATAAAATGATTACTTTTTTTAAAATATTATTAGTTGTTATCCTCCTCATCGCAATGGTGCTGGTTCTTCTGATGATCGGACATTTCGCCCATCCTCAGGTATCTTCATCGAAAGAAGATCGCGATCGCCTGCTTCACGATGTGGAGACTCGCCAAAGAGTAATAACATCAAATAGTATCTTCCATCAATTCTTGGCTCGCCAAGAAAGAAGGAATGGAAAATAACATTTCTTTTTTTTCCTCCTCTTCTAATTGACGTTTGTCACATTTTCCGGCTCATCCTCCGTCAAGGTATCATCAAGGTTCTTAAAAATAATATTACCTGATTTTGTCTCACTGATTGTCCCATCAATTGTAATATTAAGCACCTTCTTCTTTTTAGCTTCTGCGGTAAATATATGGTCAAACGATTCTGTCTGCCCTTGTCCCTTGTTCCAAATGAACCTGAGCTTGAATTGACGGCTATTTTGCTTCAAATCATTAAGTGAAAAGATTCCTTCCCAAGTTTTCGATTCTTCCGAAGCAGTATTCAAACTCAAATTTTTAGGAAATCGCAGATAATATTCAGCGTTATCAGTGGGATTCTTATATCCATTATCTGTTATATCTACTACAGAGACACTTGTTTCTCCTGGAATACTAACTAAATTTAATTTCAACCCGAAAGTCTTATATTCCATATTGATCTCGACATTCTTAGTGTCAGAAGGATCAAAATCATTCACCACTCCATAATATCGTTTGACTCGCGGATATCTTACATCACCATAGTGAGAGGGTAAATCACTTCCGGCATCGACATATGCAGTTCCAACGCTCAATTGTTTAAAATTGAATCTCTCGGCAGCATTTTTATCAAAAGTGTATATGAAATGATCCATATCTTTCTTTAGGAAACCCGTGTTGCCATTGCTGGTTGTAAAAGGTTCAGCATACATAGATCTCCCATAATCCCACAACTTATCGTCTTTTTCTATGAGGATTGTGGCTTCAAACCTATAAGTATAGCCGGTGCTAAGATCTATTGAAATACCATCAGAATAAGAAAAAAGCCCATAGGCATATTTTTCTTCATTTGCTGCCGGCATATCCTTTTGAGTATAAAAGACATTTATTCCGACAAAAGTGTTTCCATCATCTGAACGAAGCAAGGGCTCCTCTGACTCGCTGACGTAGTCACCACCAAACGACATTCGAATAGTCTTAAACGTCGGTTTGTCATTTTGTCCGGAATAACGATGATTACCATCTTCTTCAGGATAAAGGTCGTTGCCACATGATGATATTCCAAATATCATCATGATAAGAGCTATGCTGCTAAATAGTTTTGTCATAAGTGTTAGATTTAAGTATGAATTTTAAAATTAATGCAAAAGCTTCAGACGCATTATGGCTTCGTTCATATCTTCGCGACCAAACACATAGCTGCCGGCTACTAAAACATCTGCTCCTGCTGCCGCAAGGTCAGCCCCTGTCTTTTCGTTGACTCCCCCGTCAATTTCAATCATCGCCTTAGAGCCACTCTTATCTCGAAGCTGCTTCAATACTTTCACCTTCTCTAATGTGTGCCTGATGAAAGGCTGTCCACCAAATCCTGGTTCGACCGACATAAGAAGCACAAGATCAAGTTCAGTAATGATATCTTCAAGGGTAGAAACTGGTGTAGCAGGATTCAAGGTTACTCCTGCCAACATGCCACATTCATGAATATGCTGCACTGTACTATACAGATGAAGACAAGCCTCTTGATGCACATTCATGATCTTTGCTCCCAAATCTCTCACATGTGTAATCCATTTTTCCGGTTCGACAGTCATCATATGCACGTCAAGTGGTTTCTTGCATGCCTTGGCAACACCTTTGAGCACAGGAAAACCAAAAGATATATTGGGCACAAACACTCCATCCATCACGTCAAGATGAAGGAAATCTGCATCCGAGGCATTAATTTTTTCTATTTCCTTATTTAAATTGAGGAAATCGGCTGCAAGCAGCGACGGGGATATCTTCATTTCCTAATTATTATTTCTGATTGTCGTAGTTTTTCTTTCTAAACGCATTATACAATATATACATAATACATACTCCCAAGAGTGCATATCCGGCATATGTCAGGTAGCCATTGTATAATTCCACTTTTTCAAATAAATCTTCAGGCGATACATGAAGAGAAAGCCAGTAGCCAAGAGACGCAAGAATCGCATTCCAGACTAAAGCTCCAAGAGCTGTGAATATAGCAAACACACCAATATTCATCCTTGATAGACCCGCGGGGATAGAGATAAGCTGACGGATTGCCGGAATCAAACGACCGACGAATGTAGAAACTGCCCCATGCTTATCGAAATAAGCCTCAGCTTTGTCTACTTTTGATCTGTCGATCAGACAAGCATGCCCCAATTTACTGTCGGCAAAAGCATAAACGATCGGACGTCCGACCCATAGAGCCAATAGATAATTAATAAATGCTCCGCAAAGCGCACCCAACGTAGCCACTAAGACCACTACGAAGATATTCATATCGCTTCCTACTCCTGTGTTTGTGCATGCAAGATATGCAGCCGGTGGCACTACTACTTCACTGGGAAACGGTATGAATGAACTCTCAATAGTCATGAAGAGAAACACAAAGAGATAATTGGCGTTCTCTACAAACCATTGAAAAAACTGAGATGCGTCAAAAAGACTCGCAAGTATCATATTAATTTTCGTTCTTTAATTACAAAAAGCAATATTTATCGGAATGCCGACAACTTCATTTGCAAATTTAGCAATTTTATTCTATTCATACAATATATCTGGATGTTATTTTCTCTTTAATCCATACCAATCAGTCACAAATCACCTGCAAATGCACTTCAAAACTCATCTTTCCACTTGCCGACGATCTCAATAAACTCATCATCCGGCATATCGTAGGGCAACCAACGAATTTTGAAGCCTCTTCGCTCCATGCCTCTGAACCATGTCATTTGGCGCTTTGCAAACTGATGGATTGCTATTTCAAGTTGACGTTTCATCTCACTTAGAGAAAGCTGACCGATGACATGAAGCGTCACAAATTTATATTCCAACCCATAATAGATAAGATCAGACGGACTGACACCACTGCGGATTAATTTTTCTATTTCCCCTATCATCCCTTCTTCGAGTCTATCATCAAGACGGCGTGATATTCTTTCCCGACGCTCTTCTCGAGAAATGTCAATACCTATTATTAGGCTCTCAAGGGGCTTGACAGAGGTTTTGTCAGATGATATCGCTTTCTCTGGATGATCCTTATAATACTGTTGGATCTCTATTGCCCTTAATGCTCTATCGCGAGTATCAACATCTGTAGAGTTATGGAGAGTCTTATAAGATTTTAGGATTTCAGTCAATTCTTCAAGACTTTTATCCGCCAAGGAAGCTCTCAAAGAATCATTTCGCTCCACTTCAGGCATGACAAGGCCGGATAAGGCAGCTTCGACATACATTCCCGTGCCACCGCATAATACCGGAAGGCGACCTCTTGAAAGTATATCATCTTTTACATTGCGAAAATCGGAAAGGAACCTGTGCAGATTATACTTCTCTCCAGCATTAACTATATCAATCAGATGATATCTCACATCGCCATATTCACATAGGTCCTTGCCTGTACCAATATCCATGCCTCGATACACCTGACGGCTATCGCCACTGATGATTTCTCCATCAAATTTTGATGCTATTGCTACGCCACGACGTGTTTTGCCACATGCGGTAGGCCCTACCACCGCTATAATCTCCGGTTTTAAGTCTCTTCCCATAATATGCAATAAGAAACTATTAAAATCAGAATTTATTTGTGATAAGTGCTGCTACTGTTCTTTCCATTCACGTCGCGCAAAAACTTTTTTATTTTAAAGAACTTGGTGTCACTATTAAAATTGGCAATATTAAGCCACTTGTCGTCTTGAAAATCGAGAGTACTCTTTCTTACATCAGAAAGCGTCAAATTTCCTTTATAAGATTTTATCTTATTTTTCCTATAGCCATCTTCATCATATATGCGCTCAGTGAGTATAATGGTCGACAGACGAGACAGATCATTAAGTGCATTAGTAGAAATCTTGAGAGGCATGGCATTATAAATTCTCTTGACATCGTCAAAGTGAATCCATTCGCCATCCATTCCCATATCTCCATATTCAGATATATCACCATCAAGAAAATAGAAGTATCTGAGAAGAGAGTGCTTGTCAACTCCTGCAAGATGACGCCCGAAGAAAAACCGCAATTCTCCGCCTTTCTTCCCGGTCATTCGCTCTACAATATTTTTCACTTCTGAAGTCGGAATTCCATTGACTGTACGCTTAGTGATGAACGGAGTGTCAAATACTCCCTTTTTTTGGTTAAGACGGTCAACTGAATTTCTATCAATGTAGACATATTCTCCGCATATGACATAGAATCGAAGATATGTATGGGCTGTGACATCCCGAAGTTCCTCCGGAGTGATGATCTCATTGTGTTCTTGAAGATCAAGGTAAAGATTGTAGTATCTCATCATAAAATAGATCTCGTCAAGAATAACTGCTATCACTACAATCCAAAGGAATACATACCAATCCCTTCCATTTTGATTTACATTTACATAGACATTCAAATAATAATACCAGATGATTGCAGTCAAGACAGCAAACACCCCGACCATATTCTTTAATTGAATATCCGTCTCGCTATTGGTCATCAAACCAAAATAGCCTCGCTCCCTGAATCCTCCATATTGCGACCTGAAACGTTTGTAAGAAAGCATCGATTTCTTGAAAAGCAATGCAAATAGCGACACTACAAATGTCATGGGGAGAAGGATCAAAGATGGAAGAAATGGATCATTGAAAAATATGATTTCATTAGGGAAATTGTACAGATCTAATACCTGGATTACCACAAGGAGTATACTGACAAACGTATATCCAAGAAGACTATAAAGCATAGTCTCAACCACAACCATACAGCTGCCATCATCTGAAATGTTATTATTCCAGATCATAGTATAAAGCACGCCACAAAGAAAGAGCGAAAGTACAGGGGCCATATAATATGGCAATATATGCACTCCTCCCATCACTATTCCTACGCAAAGAAGCGACAAAGCAAGATTGCGCCATAGGTAATAGAGCTGCATGCTATTTATTTTCCTTAGATCTTCCATTTTGATGTCAGTCAGTCTTTCGTTATCTTATTTTACTTTAAATTAGTATTAAGGAAATCCACTACCCTCCTATAAAGTTGAGTTCGGGCATTGCATCTACGTAGAGAATGATCCATACCGGTGAATACCATCATGTCAAAAAGATGGCCCTCATAGCTTAATTTTGAAGTGTATTTCAGCGTATTGTAGAAATGCACATTGTCGTCGCTCGAGCCACTCATTATTAGAAGGCGCCCCTTCAGTCTATGGCTTCTTCCAATTGCTGATGACTGTGCATAGCCTTCTTCATTTTGTCCGGGTGTTCGCATGAAGCGTTCTGTATAGATAGAGTCATACCAGCGCCAATCGGTCACTGCAGCCATTGCCACTCCGCATTTAAAAGGAGTGTTTTCTGCTGTCATTTCCATGAGAGTCATATAGCCGCCATAGCTCCATCCAAATAGTGACATACGCGATGCGTCGATATAAGGATATTTTGCAATTTCGTTTGCTCCTGCAATCTGATCTTCTGTCTCATACTTTCCAAGATGCATATATACACTGTGCATCCAATCGGCACTTCTGCCTCCGGTTCCACGTCCATCGACCACTGCAACCACATATCCCGATTGGGCGATAAAGTTAAGACCATCAAGATGCCATTTATTTGTCACTTGCTGTGAGCCTGGTCCATTGTATTGATACATCATGAGAGGATATTTCTCAGATGCACTGAAATTGGAGGGTTTCATTATCATGGCATCCATTTCATCACCCAACGCGTTTTTCACTTTAGTTAGCTCAAATTTTGGTGCACCTGAATATTTGGCGGCATATGCTGCATTCATCTCAAGTTCACTCACTTTTTTGCCAGAAGTGCTCCAGACAGTATACTGAGGTGGCGTATTAACGTCGCTCCAGTTTCTCACATAGTAGGAAAAGTCTTTGCTGAATGAGCATGATTCCCATCCCGGCGTGTCATGCAGGAGTTTCATCACCCCTTTTGCATCTACCATCGCCACATTGCGGTTGACAGCTCCAAGCTTAGTAGTCTGCATAAAGTGACTTCCGGCAGCCGACTTTCCATAATAATTGGTCACATTAAAGTCGCCATTCGTGATTTGGCGAAGTTGTCGCCCATTATAGCTATATTCATACAGATGGGTCCAGCCGCTTCTGTTGGAAGCAATGACGAAAGAGTCATTTCCATATTTCACCATATTGTAGACATCATTGTCTATCCAAGCCTTGCTCTGTTCTGAATAGACCTGTGTCGCCACCGTTGAAGCAGGATTGACACTGAAGATTTTCAAATCGTTCTGATCTCTATTGAGTTTCATCACCATCAGCCTCTCACCTTTTCCATCAAATTGGATATCAGGCACATAATCATTTTTTCCAAGCTGAAGTTCCATCTCCTTGGTCACCCTTGAATTTAGATCGTAGGCATGCACTGACACCTGAGAGTTAGGATATCCAGGAAGTGGATATTTGTAGGTAAATGAAGAAGGATATGGGTCACCGAGCGGATCTTTGTCGCAATATGAGCGGTAGTCATCAAAACTATATGCCGGCACATCCGTCTCATTCCATTTCACAAAGGCAAGCGTCTGGTCGTCGCCGCTCCAGCAAAGTGTACACTGCACTCCAAATTCTTCCTCATAGACCCAATCTGGAGCACCATTTGTGATCTTATTGACTGCTCCGTCGGTGGTGACAGCTATGTCTGTGCGATAGTCAAGATTGGATATAAAGATATTGTTGTCTCTGACATAGGCAACCCGCAAGCCATCGTGCGACATCGTAGCACCTCGCTGCGCACCTTTTTCCGAAACGCGCTGAATAGTGCTTCTCATAGTGTCATAGACATAGTATTCTGCAGTGAAACTATAGCGCCAGATACCCTTTACATCATTCCATAGAAGAATCTTACGTCCATTTTCAGAAACCTGATAGCCATTGAAGGAGTCAATTTTAAGTTCTCCTTTCACTGCGTCAAGATCAAAAAGAGTACCCGTCTTTTTTCCTGTCTCATAACTATATATGTCGATCTTACGGCCATCTTTGCTAACCATACTATAGCTTTTACCGTCGGCTAAAGGACGCATCTCCCCTATTCCGGTAGGCACACATACCTTTATGTCGCAGAAATCCTCGGCTTTTAGCGTGACGGCTGCTGAAGCAGCCATTGCCATACTTCCCATTGCCGCCAGCACAATAGCTTTTTTCTTCATATCTTCTCTTGCGAATAGGAAAATCTATATTCAAATTAATATGACCTTGCGAATATAACCCGGCGAGCTGAAGGCTTGCCAGTCACCATGCATACTCCTGGGGTAGTGTCTCCCTCAAACGGGATACAGCGTATTGTAGCCTTTGTCTCCTCCTTTATCTTTTCTTCAGTCTCAGGAGTGCCATCCCAATGCGCAAGTATAAAGCCACCTTTCTCAATTTTTTCTTTAAACTCTTCGTAAGTGTCGGCTGTAGTGGTCATTTCTTCACGATACTTACGCGCTTTCTCAAGGAGATTCTTCTGGATATCTTCAAGGAGATTTTCAACGGTATCTTCAATTCCATCAAGTGGTAAAGTCTCCTTCTCAAGAGTATCGCGTCGCATCACTTCCACAGTTCCATTCTCAAGGTCGCGAGCACCAATGGCAAGGCGCACAGGAACACCCTTCACTTCATAATCAGCAAATTTAAAACCGGGGCGCTTGTTGTCAGCATCGTCATATTTGACGCTAATGCCTTTAGCCCGGAGATTCTTGACTATGCTGTCGACTCTTTCAGAAATCTTGGCAAGGCCTTCTGCATCTTTATATATAGGGACGATTACCACTTGAATTGGAGCAAGATGAGGAGGAAGCACGAGGCCATTGTCATCTGAATGCGTCATGATGAGAGCTCCCATCAGACGCGTTGACACGCCCCAAGAGGTAGCCCAAACATATTCAGGCTTATTTTCTTTATTTATATATGTCACATCAAAGGCCTTTGCGAAGTTTTGGCCAAGGAAGTGGCTCGTACCAGACTGAAGAGCCTTACCATCCTGCATCATTGCCTCAATTGTGAATGTATCTACAGCACCTGCAAATCTTTCATTCGGTGATTTCACACCTTTGATGACAGGGACAGCCATGTAGTTTTCCGCAAAATCAGCATATACCTCAAGCATCTTCCTTGCTTCAGCCTCGGCTTCTTCTCTTGTGGCATGCGCTGTGTGACCTTCTTGCCAAAGGAACTCAGCAGTGCGGAGAAACATTCTTGTCCTCATTTCCCAACGCATCACATTGGCCCACTGATTGATCAGAATAGGAAGATCCCTATATGAATGAATCCAGTTCTTATAAGTATTCCATATGATGGTCTCTGATGTAGGACGAATGATGAGTTCCTCTTCAAGTCTTGCCTCGGGATCAACCACAACTCCGTTGCCGTCAGGATCATTTTTAAGACGATAGTGAGTCACGACTGCACATTCTTTAGCGAATCCTTCTACATGCTCAGCTTCTCGGCATAAGAAAGATTTAGGAATAAGCAGTGGGAAATATGCATTTTGATGGCCAGTGGCTTTAAACATGTCATCAAGCGTACGCTGCATTTTCTCCCAGATGGCATAGCCATATGGTTTTATGACCATGCATCCTCTCACTGCAGATTGCTCAGCGAGATCAGCTTTAACTACAAGTTCATTATACCACTGTGAATAATTGTCAGATCTTTTAGTGAAATTCTTTAGTTCTTTTGCCATGATTGCGCAAATATATTATACCTTAAACGGATTTTTACTTATTGTGAATTAATGATTGTTGTTTGATTTCATCATCAACGAAGTCGGTCAGCAGCCCTGAGTTTCTTTTGATCGCTTGAAATCAAGCGATAAGCCATGATATCGCCGATTAAAGCAATCAGCGGAGTGCAGATGAATACACTCCAGCTTACATTTGCCTGAAAATCTGATGCGAAACCGGATGCCGTGAAAGCTGCTATCACACCGGAAGCTATGCTGAAGAGAGCTGAAATCATGGCTACCTTCTTCTGCAGATTCATATTCTTGAAGCAGAAAATATCAATCAAAGGAAGAATACACGCCAATAGCGACACGATAAAAAGAATTATCGTGCTGATGCCTGTGGCTTCATCCGAAGCTGTTGCAATACCCTCTCTGAAGATGCCGAGGGCTGTCACATTGAATGTATATGCTTCCGCTTGAATCTGTCCGAGTGAACAGAATGAGAAAATACCCATCATAACTCCTGCTATCAGCAGCATGACCGATTGCCATCTCTGTATTACCATATCTTTTATTAATAATATTGTTTAGACTTGTTTTGGAATGACTTCCCTCAGATTTCCATCCTGAGCCTAATAATTTGCAAAATTAATAAAAAATATGGAGTCAACAACGATTTTTGGCATTTTATTTGTTCTTTAGTATAGGAAGCATACCTAAATTTCATGTTTCCATCAAAAATTATTATTGAAAATGAAAGATAAGACTAAATATTCCCTCCCTGTTCAAATCAAAATGCTTTTGGATGCAGGGCGCTATAAGGATAGCTTCACCCTAATCCGTCGCCGGCTGACTGAAGTCCCCGTTGCAGGGACACTCAACCGTGTGTCACAGTTAGAAAGCACCTATAAATATATGCTCGACTTTTTATCGAGGGGGCTTGCAGATCCAGGTCGGGAAGATGTGCTTGCCGACATTAGGAATAATCTTCTCGATATGGCAAGGCTAATAGAAAAAGAGGCTCTTTCCTCTGATTCTCCCGAAATATATTTTTCCACACTAAGAATGTGCCGACTTCGACATGCCGACCTCCAAGAGTGCATCAAGAAGCTTATTGAGCTAAAAGCCATGTCTGACCTCTCTCTCTCATCAGGCGCATATCCCGATTCTATAATGTCTCAGATTGAAGAACTTGAAGAAAAGATTTTCAATATAATCTGGACTGATGATAATCTTTCTAAAGAAGATTATTCAGCAATAGAGGAAGCCGTCAAATCTGCATCCATTCCATTTACCTCGACTGCTCTTTGCATAGCAGCTGCCGGGCTTGCTCTTATGAAGTATTATTCGCGTGATGCGTTTATTCTGCTCATCTCTCTTTCTAAAGAATCTGATCCTCGCATAGCATCAAGGGCTATGTCATCTTTAGTGCTTGCGTTAAGCAGATGGAATCAAGAAGTGGCATTCGACAAGCGACTGATGGAAGCTCTCAATTCACTTAATGATAAAGATGGCATTCCGGAAAAAGTGCGAACTATTGTCAAGACAATCATACGCACTCGCGACACTGACCGCGTATCTAAAAAGATGCAACGTGAGGTGATTCCCGGCTTGATGCAATTCGGGCCAGATATAATACAGCGGCTTAAGAAATCATCTGAAGATTCTTCTTTTGCTGATCTGGAAGCTAATCCTGAATGGGAAGAACTCCTAAGTAAATCCGGTCTTGAAGATAAACTCAGAGAGCTTACTGAAATGCAATCAGAAGGAGCTGACGTGATGATGGTAGCTTTCTCCAATCTCAAAAATTTCCCATTTTTCAGGCGTGTCCGCAATTGGTTTTTGCCTTTCACTATCCAGCACCCGATGCTTCGCACATTTCATTCCAGCGATGAAGATGGAGTCTCTTCCATGCTGGAGATGAGTGGCCTTATGTGTGATTCTGATAAATATTCTTTCTCTTTCTCGCTTGCCTCTATGCCGGAGGCTCAGAGAAATATGGTAATATCTCAGATGCATGCACAGACTGATCAAATCAAACAGCAGATGGATGAACTGAAGATTCTTAAGGCTGGAACAGAATTTGAAACCTATACCACAGGATATTTAAGGGATCTCTACAGATTCCACAAACTCTTTCCTAAACGCAGTGAGTTTTTCGATCCATTTGCATCTGCACTCGACTTTACGGCAATTCCCATGGTTTCCGACATTATGGAGTCTGGCAATGAAGTACGCCCTATAGCAGAGTTTTATTTCAAAAAAGGCTATTATGCAGATGCCCTCCCGCTCTTTAATAGCGCCGCAGCAGGAGGAGCTACGCAACATATTTGGGAAAAGATCGGTTTCTGTCTTGAGAAGACACATAGCGAAAATAAAGACACAATTGAAGCCTATATGAAAGCTCAATTGTTTAATCCCGACAGCCGATGGATATCCCGACGCCTCGGTATATGCTATCGTAGGGCTGGAGATTTCCGCAACGCTTTAGAATATCTCCAGCAAGCTCGTCCTGAAAACGGAGAGTTCGACCGTAATCTTTCATTGCTGATAGCAGACACCTATGCTGACGCGGGGAAATGGCAAGAAGCACTTCAAGAGCTATATCGTGTAGACTACGAAAATCCTGACGATCCGGAAGTCATTCGCAAAATAGCCAGATGTGCTTTCAGAGCCGGAGATTTGAAAAAAGCAGATACCCAGCTTAAGCTCATTCCAAATATAAGTCTGTCTGAAGAAGATTATCGTCTGATGGGGCACATTGCTTTTCTCAATAAGAATATGACAGAAGCATCAAGACTATATCGTCACACTGTCAGGCCAAACGATGAAAAGCGACTTTGGAAAACCCGGATTCTCTCCGACATTGACATTCTCACCCCTCTCGGAGCTTCCCGCTCCGACCTCATCCTTCTCCTCGAGTCTATTGCATATTCACTGGAGTAAATGATAGACACTCAAAAAATAAATGCGAGTTATTTGAGCTACTTAATACTTCAAAATTATAAAAGGAATCCCAATGGGATTCCTTTTATAATTTTGCCATTCTATTAATTTCAGTCCTAATAGCCATCACGGCTTCTTGAACGTCTTTTGCATACTTGATCCTATCCTGCACAGCAGTTATGCCATGAAGCACCGTCGCATGCCTCCTATTGAGCTTAGTTCCTATAGCTGAAGAAGAAAGTCCCGTAAGGTCATGACAAAGATACATGATCACTTGGCGCGCATCAGCAATGTCCCTCACCCGACTCTTTGTGAATATCACATCAGGATTTAGCTTGTAGTATTCCGCCGTAGCATCCACTATCATGTCGAAATTAATAGGCTTAGTGGTAGGAGCTGACTTGATAGTATGACGCATCACCTCTTTAGTGAGTTCAAGGGTCACCGGACAATTGAGTGTAATCGATCGTGTCAGAAGTCCCATTACTATTCCTTCAAGTTCCCTCACGCTTCCTGTAGCTCCACTTGCTATGCAGTCAATGATATCATCAGAGAGCGCAAGACCATTTTTTTGAGCTTTAAACTTGAGGATGTTTCGTCGCAATGCATAGTCAGGTTTTGGAAGTTCTTCTGTCACTCCCCATTTGAAACGGTCGATAAGACGATCTTCGAAGCCATCGAGTTCCATCGGGGGGCGATCGCAAGTGAATACAAGCTGCTTCCCATTCAAATGCATATGGTTGAAAATAGGGAAGAATGTCTCTGCTGTCTTTGTCTTTCCGGCTATCTCCTGAAGATCGTCGAGAAGAAGCACATCTACCTCTTGCTGAAACCAATTGATGAATACAGGCACCTTCTGGTTCATAAATGCATTGACATACATATTCTGGAACTGACGCATCGGAAGGAAAAGAATTCTTGCACGAGGATTCCTCTCTTTAATTCTAATGCCTATAGCCTGTACCAAATGGGTTTTTCCTACTCCCACCGATCCATACAGGAAGAATGGGTTGAAGTCTGACTTGTTCGGATTTTCTGCTATGTAATGCGCAATCGTATAGGGAAGCTTATTGCTGTCGCCTAAACAATAGTTTTCAAAGGTCATGGCAGGATTAAGCTGAGGATCCACCTCCACGCTCTTTCCTCCATTCGATTTCATAAAGTCAGAAGCAGGACGCTGTATCGACTGCATGAACTTTGTGTCGACAGCATTGCTACGCATAGGGCTCGCATAATTGACAGCCGACTTTCTGTCGCCACCTATTACTTCTACTTCATAGCCTAACTGCACTGTCGGACCAAACTCTTTGCGGAGCACACTTGAGATCAAGCCGAGAAACCTATCTTCATATTCTTCCATGAAGAATTTTGAAGGCAAAGCAAGTGTAAGCTTGTTGTCTTCATATCTGATAGCCTTGGCTGGAGAGAACCAAGTATTAAAATGATCCTCCCCGACATTATCGCGGATAATATCGAGGCATCTTTCCCATTTTTCTTTGTAATCTCCGTTCATATCTATCGGTAGTTTCTCTGGTTTCGAATTTAATTTGTCGAAAACGATTGCAAAGTTAAGATAAAATTTTCAAAAAAACAATACGTTTCAAGCCCCATTTTTTCACCATTTTTTATCCCCCCTGATTTTCAAGTACCTATTTTTGTTATTTAGATTAAATCTAAATAATAAGCTTAATTAAAGAAAAAAGAGGATTGCCGATGCAACCCTCATATAATTTTAGCTGTTCATTTATTCTTTATTCATTGATAACTCTCTTACCGCCTACAAATCTTGAAGCATAATATGGCTCATTGCAATTTGAGACCGTGATACCTTTTGAGGTGGCTGCATGAATGAAAGTAAAGTTTCCTTTCTCATCGGCATCCACTACGATTCCGACGTGGCCTACACCACCCTTTATGCTGCGTCCCTTGAAGAAAACGAGGTCTCCTTTACGAAGTTCTTTTCTGTCGACTTTCTCGCCCTGATTATACTGATCGCGAGAAGAAGGAGAAAGTGAATATCCAAACTGTCGATAGACATAGCTTGAAAAACCAGAGCAATCGAAAGCACTCGGACCCTTGCTACCTCTTGAATACCTCTTACCCATATGACTGCGGGCTTCAGAGAGAAGGTCGTTAAGAAGCTCTTCTGTCTCAGCACTTATTGCTTTTGTATTCTCTCGAGATGCGATATCTTGCTCCACCATCTTAGAGATTGTGCTTTTGTCAAGACCTATATTTTTTGCTGCAGCAAGTTGATGCTTGTGAGCTTCGGCGTGCACATTGCGCGTCTTGGCTCCGGCTACTTGGGTCATGCCACACATCATAAACATTGTCAGCAGTATGAAGATTCTATTTTTCATTGTTGGCTTTCTATCGATTTTTGATGTTGCAAAAATAATACATTTTTATGACACATGCAACTTATTTGCACTATTTTTCAATGATTTAGTTCGCAATTAAATAATTTTAACATTTGGCACACATTTGCATATTTTATGCATTTCATTAATTTTCAATAGCTTACCGCAATACAAGATGATTTTAATTTAAATGTGCTAATAATGAATGAATTCTAAATCTAACCTTCACTTATTAATCTAAGTAGCTCACAAAAATTAAACGATATATGAAAACCAAGCAGCATGAAAGATCT